>CAIRNC010000489.1 GCA_903879875.1 uncultured Bacteroidota bacterium | reverse complement strand
TTTTGGGCGCATAAAACGAAAAAGACACTTGTTTGGAAAAGCGAGATTGTAAATAAGTGTACGATTCTTGTGTTTCAGAAACAATATCGCGGTCTTCCAATACGGGTTCCGAACCAATTTTTGAAAACCGATCGGCTATGGTTTGCAAACGAACAATATCTTTTTCGATTTCGGTTATGGTAGTTTCATCAACATTATCGGCTTTCATGATTTCTAACCAACCAATTAATGATGACAATGGCGTGCCAATTTGATGTGCGGTTTCCTTAGCCATTCCCGCCCATAGCTTGTTTTGGGTTGCCATTTTGGTGCTTTTATAAAAATTAAAAACCAAAGCGCCGAATAAAAAGATAATCAAAACTAGCGCAATTGGGTAGTATTTTAATTTGTTCAGCAAAGAAGAATCGCCATAATAGAGGTACCAATAATTACCTCCCCACTGCATCACAATGGGGTCGTTTTCGGATTTTAATTTTGCTAAAAAGGCGGCTATTTTTTTGGGATTGGAAGCAATATCATCTTCAATATTAGTGCTTTTTTGTATTTGACCGTTTTGGTTAATAACAATAACAGGGATGGTTTTATTGTTGCTAATAATTTGTATCGGCAATTCAACATCATCCGTTTCGAGGTTGGCCTTACTAATGGTTTTGATGCTTTCGGCCAACACTTGCATTTTCAAACGTTCTTCATTCTTGAAAATTTGAAAGAAAACATACGTATTCCAAAGGATTAAGCTTACAATTACAAAAGAGGCAAATATAATTATCCAACGGGTAAGGTTTCTTTTTTCAGAAAATTGCATACATTTTATTTTGTGTATAAATATAATACATTTTTTCGACCACACAAATCGGCAACAAAATCCTGAATCGCCTTACGTTGGTGATTGTTGGTTAAGAAAGTTTTGACTGGATAAAAAGACTTTAAGCATAAGGTTTTTGCTATAATTTCTATTGCTAATGAAATGTACATAAAATACGGCAGGAAACCTCCATGCACCCCTGCACGAACCGTTCCTGAGCTTCATGATTGCTTCGTGCACCCCTGCACTTAGGTCTCATGCTTTCCCGTAACCTCCATGCAGGGGTGCATGGAGGTTTCAGGAACTTCAGGAAACCCTCGTGCACCCCTGCACGAACCGTTCCTGAAAAACGACTTAGAATTGCAATGCCTCTACTTGGGTTAATGCTAAAATTAATAGTAGATGGTTTTTCTATTGGTTCGGAATATTTTATATATTTGGGAGAATAAAAATTTGGCTAAGCCAAAAAGCAACTTGTATTTATGAGTTTTTTTTATGTTAAAAAAAAGTAAATAAAAATTACTACGACGTAGTTTGGTACTCTGTCATTTTAAATTTACAGTAAACAAGGAAGCAAAAAACATTTAACATTATAAATAACTTAATATATGAATGATTTACTTTTAAAATTGTACACATCTAAATGGGATGAACTTTGTACTGCAATGCAACCAATTCTTGATGATGTCACACTTGAGCAAAAACCGACCTGTCCTTTATTACTTTCCATTGACAATGAAGCTGAATTCAAAAGCGCAGAAATACGAGTGATGGTTTATGGACAAGAAACCAATAGTTGGTATGATGAATTTCATCAAAACAAAGAACCAATTATTGATTGTTATAATAACTTTTTCAACGGAGGTGAATGTTGGGGTTATAGCGGGCAATTTTGGAATGGAATAAGTAGATTTATTAACCTTTTACAAGCAAAACATCCTGACAAAAAAATAAAATTAGTATGGAATAACATTGTGAAAATTGGAAAATTTGATGACAAAGGATTTCCTCCAGATTATATATACGAAATAGAACGAAAACATTTTTCTGTTATTAAGGAAGAGTTGGAAATAATTAATCCCAATCTAGTGTTGTTTTTGACTGGACCTAATTACGACAGTGTAATAGAAGATAATTTCGGATTACTTGAAAAAGAAGCATTATCGGAATTTTCTGAGCGTCAAATTTCTAAAATTAAAATTGATGGTATAGATTTCGCTTTTAGAACATATCATCCGAACTATTTATGGCGTAACAACATCGATAGTTATTTTAACAGAATTATAGATGAAATTAGTTTTACGAACAAGTAACCTGAAATGAAAACACAAACCCAAAAGTTAAATCTGCAACTCATTCCGATTCCGACATTCAACAAACCTAATAAATTTAAGGGTTTATATAAAATTGTGATAGCAAATATTTTAAAACATACTTAATAAAATTCAAAAAAAGGGCGGAAAGTTTAAGGATAAACTTTCCGCCCTTTGGTATTCGCTGAGAACCTTTCGGTTAAAAATTACAAATCAAATCCCATTTTAACGCCTAATTTACTAGCAATAATTTTGGCAATTCGTTGTTTCAATTCTGGGATTTTTATGCTTTCAATTACGGCGTTTGAAAAAGCATACATCAATAATGCTTTGGCTTCTTTCTTAGGGATTCCACGAGATTGCATGTAGAACATGGCTGTTTCATCAAGTTGCCCAATAGTGCACCCGTGAGAACATTTAACGTCGTCTGCAAAAATTTCTAATTGTGGTTTGGCGTTGATTGTAGCCTTATCACTCAATAAAATATTGTTACTTTTTTGGAAGGCATTCGTTTTTTGTGCTTCTTTTTCTACGAAAATTTTTCCGTTGAAAACGCCTGTCGATTGGTCGGAAAATATTCCTTTGTAATCTTGGTGGCTTTCACAATTTGGCGAAGCGTGTTGCACCAAAGTATAATGATCTACGTGTTGCTTTTCGCCAATTATAGTAATTCCATTCAAATTGCTCACAATTCGTTCGCCAAAATGATAAAAATTCAGATTATTTCTTGTCAAGTTGCCTCCAAACGAAAATGTATTTACTGAAACTACACTCTCTTGTTGTTGAGAAACGTAAGTGTTGTCAATCAAATTGGCTTGGAGATTGTCATTCTGAATTTTATAAAAATCAACTATGGCACGTTTTTGAGCAAAAACCTCGGTAACCGAATTGGTCAAAACAGGATTGCTATTCAAACTTTGGTGTCGTTCAATAATTTGAACATGCGAATTTTCACCAACAATAATTAAATTTCTTGGCTGTACAAGTAAGGCAGTCTCTGACCCAGTCGAGAAATACATGATTTCTATAGGTTTGTCAACTACTTTACGTTTTGGGATATTGATATAAGCGCCTTCGTTGGCAAAAGCAGTGTTTAAAGAAGTTAAGCTTTCTGATTTACTGGCAACTTTATTGAAATAATTATCAATAACCATTTTGTATTTTGGCTTATTCAAAGCAGATGACATTAGACAAACATCAATACCGTCATGAGTTGTTGAAGACAAAAAAGAACTAAAAACACCGTCGATAAAAACTACTTTATAAGTATCGATTTCGTGTAAAAAATATTTTTTTACCTCAGCAAATTCAATCGCATTTTCATTTTTTGGAAAAACGGTAAAATCATTTTTTAAAAATGCATTTAGTGAAGTATATTTCCAAGCCTCCTCTTTTTTAGAAGGAAAGCCTTTATTTTCAAAGTTTTTTATAGCATTGGTTCGCACATCATGAAGTTCAGTATGAACGTCAATTGTTTCTTCAAAAGCCATAAAAGACGAGACTAATTTTTCTTTTAATTCCATCTTAGTTTTCCGCTTTTATCCAATCGTATCCTTTTTCTTCTAATTCTAAAGCTAGAGCTGCACCACCTGATTTTACAATTTTTCCATTGTATAAAACATGAACGAAATCAGGTACTATGTAGTCTAAAAGTCTTTGGTAATGTGTGATTACGATGATAGCATTTTTCTCACTTTTGAGCTTGTTTACTCCATTGGCAACAATTCGAAGTGCATCAATATCCAATCCCGAATCGGTTTCGTCAAGAATAGCGAGTTTTGGCTCCAACATTGCCATTTGAAAAATTTCATTTCGTTTTTTCTCTCCACCCGAAAAACCTTCATTTAAAGAGCGAGACAAAAATTTTCGATCGATTTCCAATAATTCTGATTTTTCACGAATGACTTTTAGCATTTCGTTCGCTGGCATTTCTTCTAATTTGTTGGCTTTGCGAGTTTCGTTAATTGCTGTTTTTATAAAATTGGTGACAGAAACTCCTGGAATTTCAACGGGATATTGAAAAGAAAGGAAAACTCCTTTGTGCGCTCTTTCTTCTGGAGCCAATTCTGAAATATCTTCACCATCCAAAAAGATTTCTCCATCGGTAACTTCGTAATTTTCGTTTCCGGCAATAATAGCGGAAAGCGTACTTTTACCAGCACCGTTTGGTCCCATAATCGCGTGGATTTCTCCCGCTTTTACTTCAAGATTGATTCCTTTTAATATTTCTTTGTCTCCAATGGAGGCGTGTAAATTTTTTATGCTTAACATTGTTTTTATATTTTAAACCATTAAGGTATTAAGATTACTTCGTCTGTTCGCTATGCTCGAGTCTTTAATTTTTTAATTTATAGGAAAATTATCCTACCGAACCTTCTAACGAAATCTCCAATAATTTCTGCGCTTCAACGGCAAATTCCATTGGCAATTTATTCAAAACCTCTTTGCTGAAACCGTTTACGATTAGAGCGATTGCTTTTTCGGTTGGAATGCCACGCTGGTTGCAATAGAAAACTTGGTCTTCGCCAATTTTACTCGTCGTGGCTTCATGTTCTATTTTGGCTGATGGATTTTTGCTTTCGATGTACGGAAAAGTATTGGCACTGCAATTATTTCCCATCAAAAGCGAATCACATTGCGAAAAATTCCTTGCGTTATCTGCATTTGGGCTTATTTTAACCAAACCTCTATAACTATTGTGTGATTTTCCGGCAGAAATTCCTTTGGAAATAATCGTTGATTTGGTGTTTTTACCCAAATGAATCATCTTGGTTCCCGTATCGGCTTGTTGGAAATTATTGGTTACTGCTATCGAATAAAATTCACCAACCGAATTATCGCCTTTCAAGACACAGGATGGGTATTTCCAAGTTACAGCAGAACCAGTTTCGACTTGTGTCCAAGAAATTTTTGCGTTTTTCTCACATAAACCTCTTTTGGTTACAAAATTAAAAACACCGCCTTTTCCTTCCTTGTTTCCAGGATACCAGTTTTGAACGGTTGAATATTTGATTTCGGCATCGTCCATAGCAATAAGCTCGACAACAGCGGCGTGCAATTGATTTTCGTCACGACTTGGAGCAGTACAACCCTCCAAGTAACTCACATAACTACCTTCATCCGCAATTAGTAATGTTCTTTCGAATTGTCCCGTACCTGCTTGATTGATTCTAAAATAGGTCGAAAGTTCCATCGGACAACGAACGCCTTTTGGAATATAACAAAACGAACCATCAGAGAAAACGGCCGAATTTAATGCAGCATAAAAATTATCTTTTTGAGGAACTACAGTTCCAAGATATTTCTGAACCAACTCCGGATGTTCCTTAATTGCTTCGGAAATACTCATAAAAATAATGCCTTTTTCACCCAATGTTTTCTTGAACGTTGTCGCAACCGATACTGAATCGACAACAATATCCATTGCCACATTATTCATCATTTTTTGCTCATCGACAGAAATCCCTAACTTTTTGTACATTTCTAAAAGCTCCGGATCGACATCGTCTAATGATTTGTTAGGGTCAATCGCTTTTGGAGCTGAATAATAAGAAATGGCTTGGAAATCGGGTTTTGTATATTGCACATTTGCCCATTCCGGTTCTTTCATCAATTCCCATGCTCGAAAAGCTTCTATGCGCCAATCGGTCATCCATTGTGGTTCCTCTTTTCTATGCGAAATGGCACGAACAATATCTTCGTTTAAGCCAATAGGAAAAGTATCTGATTCTATATTGGTATAAAATCCATACTCGTATTCTTTCGTTTCGAGTTCAACTCGTAAATGGTCTTCGGTGTATTTTGACATGATTTTTTTCTAAAGTGAAAATGACTCTCCACAGCCACAAGTTCGAGATGCGTTTGGATTATTAAAAACAAATCCTTTTCCGTTTAATCCTCCTGAGAATTCTAATATGGTACCTGCCAAATATAAAAATGATTTTTTTTCAACGGCAATTTTCACATGATTGTCTTCAAAAACTTTATCGTTTTCGCCTAATTCTTTGTCAAATTTCAATTCATAAGACAAACCGGAACATCCGCCACTTTTCACCCCTACTCTAACGTAATCATGAGAAGCATCGAACCCGTCATCTTTCATCATATCGATGATTTTTTTGCTTGCAGTATCAGAAACTTTTATCATAGCTTATTTTGATTTTGTCTAAATAAACGGCAAAGATAAAGCAAATTATGTTTTTTGCCACTTTTCAAACCATTTTTAACTAATAATTAAATAGAAAAAATTGATACAAAAGCGAACCTATTCAACAAACAAAGCACGAAGTTCTGTTGCTTCATGAGGTTTCATTTTTCCAGCAAGAACAAGGCTCAACTGTTTTCTTCGTAAAGCAGCTTCAAAGCGTTCTTTTTCTAATTCTGTTTCTGGAACTATTGGCGCAATGGCTACTGGGTGACCTGTTTCATCAACAGCAACAAATGTATAGATAGCTTCGTTGGCCTTGGTTCTATTTCCTGATTGTCGATCTTCTATCCAAACATCGATATAAATTTCCATGGACGTTTTAAAACTTCTGGAGACTTTGGCTTCGACTGTAACAACGCTACCCAAGGGAATTGCTTTGTTAAAAGCCACATGATTTACAGATGCCGTAACGGCAATTCTTCTAGAATGTCGTTGCGCGGTAATACTAGCTGCCCGATCCATTCGAGCTAATAATTCGCCCCCAAAAAGATTGTGTAATGGATTGGTTTCGCTTGGCAAAACTAAATCCGTGAGTATTGTAAGAGATTCAGATGGTTTCTTAGGATCCATTATATTTTTTTACAAAGATAATTACGTTCATAAAAAAATCCCGACTATTGCGGGATTTTTTTTATAAGTCTTTAATCATCAACCAAGCATCGGGGCTTTGGTTTTCGTGAATTTCAACAAGTGCTTTTTGAGCTTCTGTATAAGAAGGATAGCTTCCAAAAAGTACTGGGAATAATCCAAAATTATTTTTATCGATTCTTCTGGCTTTATAGCCTAGTTTGCAAAGTCTATTGTAAATTTTTTCGGCATTTCTTTCATTTCTAAAAGCTCCAGCAACAATGTGATAAGACATTTCGGTCTCTTTAATGGTAAGTTTCACATTGGATATTGGACTTTTAATAAAAAAAGTAGCTTCTTGAATTTTATTTTGAACCTCTTTTTGAACTTCTTTCTGAACAATTAACGTTTGTTCTGCCACTTGATTTTCATAATAATTATTGGCTAAAGATCCAAAAACACCGAATGTGCCCAAACCTAAAACAAAAATTGCGGCATATTTTAAATAGTTAGGCGTGGTTTTTATTTCTGGATTTAGAACAATAGTTGCCGTTTCTTCAATTGGATTGGATTGTATTTCTAGTATTTCTCTTTTAATAAATGGCGAAACAAAAGAACTTAACCCAAAAGAATCGGTCAAAAAATTAACTTGATTTGACGCTTCAAAAACCAAATTCCCTTCTGTATTTAAACCTAAAGTTCCAATATTTTGTAATTCAATTTGTTGTTTGCTTTGTAAAATATTTTTCCAAATGGCTACTTCTTTCTCAATATTTTGAACAGCCACTTCATAACCTATTTTCTCTGTTTGAGCAATATGATTGGCTAAAAGACCATCGTTGTTTTTTAAATACGAATTAAACGAAATCAGTTTCTTCGGAGGGAAAAACACATTGGAATTTTCATTAAATTGAGCCGATTGAATTTCGGTCAAAAATGCGCCAAAACCAGGAACAGTTACGCATTGGTATCGGTATAATAAGGGTGCTATATATTGATCAATCTTCATAGAAACAAAATTAGATAATTACCGCCGTAATCAAAATTTTATCAACAAATTTTATTAACAATTTAAAAAAATGTATAAATTGTCCCTCAAATTCAAAACATGAACGAACAAGACTTATTTTATCTATTAGCACTGCTTAAAGTAGAAGGTGTTGGAGACATCATGGCTAAAAAATTACTAAACCATTGTGGAAATGCAGAAGCTATTTTTAAATCAAAATCTTCGCAATTAGCTACAATTGATGGTGTTGGATCTGTATTATTGAAAAATTTAAAAAACAAAGTTATTTTTGAAAATGCCGATCGGGAGTTAAAATTCATAAAGCAAAATGATATTAATACCCTTTTTTATCAAGAAGAGAATTATCCTGACCGGCTGAAACATTGTATTGACGGTCCGCTTTTGCTGTTTTCTTCTGGAAATATCGATTTTAAAAACAGGAAAATTATAAGTATTGTTGGCACCCGACAAATTACGTCATACGGAACTGAATTTTGCAAAAATTTAATTGCTGATTTAGCTCCTTTAAATCCTATAATTGTTAGTGGTTTTGCTTATGGTGTTGACATTGTTGCCCATCAAGCAGCCATGGAACATGATTTACAAACTATTGGAATTGTGGCTCATGGATTGAATCAAATTTATCCGAAAACACATGCTAAATATGTGACTAAAATGGAAAAAAATGGTGGTTTTATGACCGAATTTTGGAGCAATTCTAATCCAGAAAAAGAAAATTTTGTGCGACGAAATAGAATTGTAGCCGGAATTGCAGAAGCAACAATTGTTATTGAATCTGCAGAAAGAGGCGGGTCATTAATAACTGCAAACATTGCAAACGATTATAATAGAGACGTTTTTGCGGTTCCTGGTAGAACTTCAGACAAGTACAGTCAAGGCTGCAACAATCTTATTAAAACCCAAAGAGCCAACCTCTTAACAAGTGCCGCTGATTTGATTTATATTCTAAACTGGGATTTGGAAAAAGAATCAAAACCCGTTCAAAAACAACTTTTTGTTTCTTTAGATGATGAGGAACAAAAAATTTACAATTACCTGCAACAAAACGGAAAAGAAATCCTCGATATTATTGCTTTGAAATGTGAATTTCCAATTTATAAAATTTCTAGTTTGTTATTGAATATGGAACTAAAAGGAGTGATTCGTCCGTTACCAGGAAAATTATTTGAAGCCATATAAAAAGCCGCTTCTATAATTGGTAGAAACGGCTTTTGAAAATAATTTATGATGTGATTAAACCAGTTGATTTGCAACTAAATATTCTGCAATCTGAATCGTGTTGGTTGCAGCTCCTTTTCGCAAATTATCGGCTACAATCCACATGTTTATCGAGTTTGGCTGACTTTCATCGCGACGAATTCTACCTACAAAAACATCGTCTTTTCCATGTGCATAAAGTGGCATTGGATAGGTATAAGTGTCGGTATTGTCTTGAACAACTACTCCAGGCGTTTGGTGTAAGATA
>CAIRNC010000488.1 GCA_903879875.1 uncultured Bacteroidota bacterium | reverse complement strand
GGCACATTGTCATATAACAAAGGAGAAGCATCGTCTGCTTCGGGTTTCAATGCGTTAATTTTTTGAGTAGAGGAACATCCTGAAAAAATAATAACAAAAGCAAGCATCGAAAAAAAGGAAAACAATTTATTCATGATATTAGAAAAAGTTACTGTTGAAGCAGCAAAATTAATTTAATTTTTAAGCTAAACAATCTTTATTATCTGATTTGAGCTATGTAAACCAAGATTTCTTATCCATTCGAACTAATTCTGATAAATGACAAATACAAACTACAAGTTAAACCTAGAAAGTAAATCGTATATCATAATTTATTACTATCAAAAACAGAAAAAAATAAGTGAAAATCAGCCATTAATTTTTAAAGCTATTAGCTCTAAAATGTTAAATAAAAATATTATTTTTGAAATCTAAATTTTATAAAAATGACTGTTTTAATTGATTTTTGGTGGGTTGCATTGTTGGTACTTAGTATCGTTTTTTACAAATTCGTATTAAGGGTTTTCTTTGGAATGGTTATCGTTCCCGAAGACAAAATTGGATTGGTTACTAAAAAATTCGTGCTTTTTGGCGCTGAAAAATCGCTGCCAGACGGAAGAATCATTGCAACAAAAGGGGAAGCAGGGTTTCAAGCTAAAACTTTAGCACCAGGATTGTATTGGGCCATGTGGCCATGGCAATTTGAAGTCAATATGGCTTCGTTTACAATAATTCCAGAAGGGAATATCGGTTTGGTGCTCAGTAAAGATGGAGCAGAAATTCCTACTGGTCGAATTTTGGCTCAAAAAGTAAACTCCGACAATTTTCAAGATGCAACAATGTTTCTTAACAACGGCGGTCAAAAAGGGCGACAATCGGCATTTATCACAACCGGTTCTTATCGTATTAACACCCACTTATTTGAAGTAAATATGTCACCTCAAATAGTGATTTCAGAAAACATGGTAGGTATTGTTACCGCGATGGATGGTGAACCTATTCCAATTGGTCAAATTGCAGGAAAGTTTGTGGAAAACCACAATAACTTTCAAGATTTTGATCAGTTTTTAAAACAAGGTGGAAATAGAGGATTGCAACCTCAAGTGATGCTTGCAGGTTCTTATTATATCAATACTTGGGCGGTTCAAATTGAACAAACTCCCATGACTGATGTGCCAATTGGATATGTAGGTGTTGTTATTTCATATATTGGAGAAGATGGTCAAGATGTTACAGGAGATACCTTTAAACACGGAAATATTGTTTCAAAAGGACAACGAGGGGTTTGGATGGAGCCTTTTGGCCCTGGAAAATACGCTTTGAATAAATATACGACCAAATTAGAACCTGTTCCAACTACCAATTTGGTGTTGAATTGGGCTGATGCTCGAAGTGAATCTCATAATTTAGATAAAAATTTATCAACCATCACAGTTCGATCTAAAGATGGTTTCCCTTTTAATTTAGATGTTTCTCAAATTATTCATGTTCCAGCAAATGAAGCACCAAAAGTAATTGCCAGATTTGGAAGCATGACTAATCTTGTTTCTCAAGTTCTAGAACCAACCATTGGAAATTATTTTAGAAATTCGGCTCAAGATAGTGATGTGATTTCCTTTCTTTCAACAAGAAAAGAACGTCAAGAATCGGCTAAAAACCATATCAAAACCGTACTTGACGAATACAACGTAAATGCTGTTGACACATTAATTGGAGATATTGTACCGCCAGAATCATTAATGAAAACGTTAACCGATAGAAAATTAGCCGAAGAAGAGCAAAAGACCTATCAAACCCAAAAAATGGCGCAAGAACAACGTCAAGGAATGGAAAAAGAAACGGCCATTGCCGACATGCAGAAGGAAATTGTAAAAGCGTCACAAAGTGTTGAAATTGCGCAACGTACTGCAGATGCAACCGTTAAAAAAGCGGAAGGCGATGCTACAAGTTTAAAACTGAATGTAAACGCCGAAGCCGAAGCTACAAAAATGCGCGCAAATGCGGAAGCCGAAGCCACCAAAGCAAGAGCGGGAGCACAAGCCGAAGCTACCAAATTAACTGCCAGTGCGGAAGCTGAAAGAATTTCTAAAACAGGTTTAGCAGAAGCTGAAAAAATCAAAGCTATTGGAAAATCAACTGCAGAGGCATATCAGTTACAAGTTTCAGCCATGGGTGGTGACAACTTTACAAAATATAAAATTACCGAAGAAATTGGTAAAGGGAAAATAAAAGTAATGCCAGACGTTTTAATCTCAGGAAATTCAGGTTCAGATGGTGGAATCAGTGGTTTGTTAGGGATGAAACTCATGGAAATGATGGACGCCAAATCTGAAAAAGAAGAAGATAAAAAATAATTTTTAATGGCTACAATAGTCATTTAGTATTGACCTAACTATTTATTTGAAAGGGCTAATGACTAGGGTTTGGGTTTATTTTTGTACAAATTATTGTGATCAATATATTCCCAAACCTTTGTAGGCAATAAGGGTTGAACATTTTTCTTGTTTTTAATAGCATCTCTTATAAAAGTAGCCGATAGCTCTACTATCGGAGCGTCAATGAAATGGATTTTAGAATGATTTTTGAAGTCATGACTTTCAATTTCTTTAGAGTTTACTTCATCAGCCGTAACTTTGTCGTCGATTCTAGGATAGACATAAATGGCGTGGTTTTGTAAAATAACTTCATAATTTTTCCATTTATGAAAAGACTTCAAATTGTCTTCGCCCATGATTAACGAAAAAGTGTGCGTTGGATATTTCTCCACTAAATGTGCTAACGTATTTACGGTATAATTAGGTTGAGGTAGTTTGAACTCAATATCCGAAGGTTTTATCTTTGGGTATGCTTCGGTAGCAAGAAAAACAAGCTCCAATCGCTGATAATCATCAAGTAACGTTTCTTTCTTTTTTAATGGATTATGAGGCGTAACCACCATCCAAATTTGATCCAACCCAGAATATTCAGCCATGTGATTGGCAACAATTAAATGACCAACATGAATGGGGTTGAATGTACCGAAATAAAGTCCGATTTTCATTTGTATAGGCATTAGGCTATGTGTAAGATTTGCGAACGACTTATTTTACAAACTCTTTTACCAAAAGATACGCGTCTTCTTTAGCGGTATCTAAGTCATAGTTTTTAATGATTTTGTCAAATTGAGGTGCTGTAGCCAATTCAACAGAGGCTTTTGCAATTCGCATATTGATTTTATCATCACTTTCTGTTGAGCGTTTTTTCAATCTAATTTTTAACTCATCAATACTTGGTGGTTTTACAAAAACGGCCAACGTTTCTTCTGGAAATTTATGTTTTATACGCAAACCGCCCGCCACATCGATATCAAATATTACGTTTTTTCCCAAAGCCCAAATGCGCTCAATTTCCGACTTTAATGTGCCGTAAAAATTGTCTCTGTACACTTCTTCCCACTCTAAAAAATCATCCGCTTTGATGTGCTTTTTAAATTCTTCCGTAGAGATGAAATAATAATCTTTGCCATTCACTTCGTCACCACGCGCATCACGAGAAGCTGCCGAAATAGAAAATTCTAAATTGAGCTCGTCGATTCCTAATAAGTGTTTTACTATGGTTGTTTTTCCCGAACCTGATGGTGCTGAAAAAACTATTAATTTTCCTTTATTCATTTGAATTAATTCCTTTTTCAATTATATATTTTGTTAATCCCTCTGCGTTTAAAACTGTATCATATTCACTTTTTACTTTGCCTAATTTACAGTCTTCCGTAATCAGTTTTAGGAAATCGCTAAAATCTCCATTTTCATTAGTAAGTCTATTTACAGTATCCCAATCAATTTCAGGATTTATTCTTGAAGGAAATAATATTTCACTTTCATAAATATTTTCAGGATTCAATTTGATAACGCCTATTCCAAAAGCATTATTTAATCTTCTAACTTCATCTTTAAAAGTTGGGTCACCATCTATATTTAAAGTAACAAGATATCCCTCGTTAGCCCAACTAGAATTAGATACTGCTTGAAAATAGGATTGTCTCAAATTTCCAAAATTCAAATTAATTTTCAATTCGAAAGAAAAAAGTTTAATAGAAGTTATTGATAAATGATTTTGAATCTCTAAAGTCTCTTTTTTATAATCCCTGAATGGGAAATAAACGCCAACTAAATCAGGGTGCAACCACTCGTTTTGACCTTTTGTCGCTTTTGAAGAGCTTTCGTGAAAAATGGTTTTTAAATTGGCCTTAAAATGACTATCACCATAAGCATAGGCGACTAAAATTTTATGTAAATCTCGTTCGTTGAATTTATTATTTAATGTTTTTTCTTTTTTGGCAACTTCCGTCTCTTTCTGTTTTTGAACTTTAAGAATATCTACTTTGTCAACTAATTTTCTTAAAAAAAACTGAGCGGGTCTTTCACTAGTTTGAATTATCATTGAATTATCGCCGCTACTATTAATTGCAGTATAACAATATGCAGCAATTGTTGCCCAAGGAGTTTTTCCGCTAGTTGTAAAATCTCCAACGGTTCCAAGTTCATTAGCTTTTTCCCATATTTCTTTCGCTGAAAGTGGAGTCCCTACCTTTTCAATAGTTTTTTCAATTACGTCCCAAAATGTTGTTTTTGCCATAATCTGCTTATTTATCTAAAGAACGTTTAAAACCTGTTCCTTAATTTTTTCTAACTCATCTTTCATCATCACTACCAATTTTTGCATTTGTGCGTGATTCGATTTGGAGCCCATAGTGTTGATTTCTCTTCCCATTTCTTGAGTGATAAATCCTAGTTTTCTACCGTTGGCTTCGGTTCCTTTGATGGTTTCTATGAAATAATTCAAGTGATTGGTCAAGCGCACTTTTTCTTCAGTAATGTCTAATTTTTCGAGATAATAAATCAATTCTTGCTCAAATCGATTTTCGTCAACATTCACTTTTAGTTCCGCAATGGCGTTTTGCAAACGGTCTTTTATGG
This sequence comes from uncultured Bacteroidota bacterium, assembly GCA_903879875.1. Classification (GTDB taxonomy): domain Bacteria; phylum Bacteroidota; class Bacteroidia; order Flavobacteriales; family Flavobacteriaceae; genus Flavobacterium. The sequence goes on along the minus strand of CAIRNC010000488.1, from coordinate 532 downwards.
CTTGTACACGTTCTGGGTCGAGTGCCAAAGCTTCATTCATATATTGGCGAATATTTCCAATTCGCAATTGAAATTCTTTTTCTAACGAAAGCCCTTCAGATTGTCTAAAATTTAAAATATTGGCTAAAGCTTCTTTGATTACTTTTTGAATTTCTGTCCAATCATTTTCGTCAATTTCTTCCCGCTCAATTTTCATGGTATCAGGCATTCTGACTGCCATTTTCATCAATTCGGTTTCATTGGCATCAGCATAAACTTCGCGCAATTGATTGATGTATGCTTTTACAATTGGCACATTTACTTTTGTCGATGTTTGCTCTGCAGTACTTTCTATAAAAACAGAAAAATCGATTTTGCCTCGTTCTAATACTAAAGCAATTTGGTTGCGCAAACCCAACTCCATTTCGCGATACGTCGAGGGCATTCGCACGCCTAAATCTAAACCTTTACTGTTTAGCGATTTTATTTCTACCGTAATTTTCTTGTTCGGTAATTGCAAAGATGCTTTGCCAAAACCCGTCATTGATTGTAT
>CAIRNC010000487.1 GCA_903879875.1 uncultured Bacteroidota bacterium | reverse complement strand
TGATTTTTCTAATCAAAAGGCAATTAACTCTATATATAAATGAAATCAAAAATAATTTATGGAAGCTTAATTGGTGTATTGCCATTTCTGCTTGTCAGTTTTCAAACACGGATTGATAGTAATTATCATTCAATAAAGGTAAAATCAGCAGACAAATTATGGAACTCAACTACAAATGAATCCAGTTGTATAAAATGTCATGATTGTTTAGATGAGACTTATACCCTTCTCGATACTGTAAACGATAAAAGTATTGGGACGGATAAAAATGTAATATTGTTTCTGGATTCCTGCAAAAAATCAGCGACTGATAACTCGGAAACCTTCGATTTAATTAAAGACAATAACCCTGATAGTAACAAAATAAAATGAAAAAATATTTTATAGTTTTCTTAATGTTACTTACCACAAAAGTAACATTGGCACAAAATACATTTCCGTATGATGTACAACTTACGCCAATTGCTGTAGCCAATCTTCCTGGATTGCACTCGTATGCATTTGGACAACACGACGGAAAATGGCTTATAATTGGTGGAAGAAAAGACGGTGTACATGCCAGACAACCTTTCAATTCTTTTCCAAATGCTCAAAACAACACCGATATTTATGTGATTGACATTGCAACCCATCAATTTTGGTCAGCATCTGTAAACAGTTTGGCTACTGGTTTAAAAGAACAATTGCAATCAACAAATATGAATTTTCATCAAGATGGAGATACACTTTACATCATTGGTGGCTATGCGTTTTCGGTTTCGGCAAACGATCATGTTACGTTCGACAAATTAACCGCTATTGATGTTCCGAATTTAATCAATGCAATAGTTGCTGGTAATCCAATAACGAGTTATTTCAAACAAATTGCCGACCCTATTTTTCAAAATACAGGTGGACAACTTGGAAAAATCGGAAATGAATTTTACTTAGTTGGTGGACAAGTTTTTACGGGAAGATACAATCCGATGAACAACCCGACTTTTGTTCAGACTTATGCAAGTGCTATTAAAAAATTCACCCTTGATGCTTCAGGTACGCAGTTAAGTTTCAGCAATTATTCGGTGGTAACAGATGCTGTGCATTTACATCGTAGAGATTACAATTTAGTGCCTCAAGTTTTTCCAAATGGAGACGAAGGATATACCATTTCGTCGGGCGTTTTTCAAATCAATGCCGACTTACCGTTTCTCTATCCTGTAGATGTTAAGAGCAATGGCTATTTTCCGCAAACACAATTTAATCAATACCTAAGTAATTATCATTCTGGAAAAGTGGGTATTTATGACCAAAATAATAATAGGATGCATGCCTTGTTTTTTGGTGGAATTAGTCAGTATTATTACAACGGAGCAACGCTAGTTCAAGACAATACTTGTCCGTTTGTAAAAACAATTAGCCGAGTAACTCGTTTGGGTGATGGCACTTTGTCGGAATACAATTTTCCAGTCGAAATGCCAAATCTAAAAGGTTCAGGTGCTGAATTTATTCCAAACTCAAATTTACCCCATTATTCAAACGAAGTCATTAAACTCAATGACATTTCAACAACAGAAATAATTATTGGTCATTTATATGGAGGTATTTTGAGTCCAACAACTAGTCCATTTACAAATAATGCAACAGGAACAACCTCAGCCGACCCAACCATTTATGAAGTAAAACTGGTTTACAATCCGAGTTTGAATGTAACTACAATTGACGGAAAAAATCCGTTCCAATTTACAGTTTCGCCAAATCCTACAAACAATAACAATGTTAGAGTTCAATTTAACTTGCCTTATGTGGCAACATTAGATTATTTTATAACCTCCATGGATGGAAAATTGTTGGATGATGGAGAAATTGATGGACTGAAAGTTGGTGAAAATGCAATGAATTTTAGCTTAGCAAATGCCAATGAAAAAATGGTTATTCTAACATTTGTACTTGACAATAAGTTTTATGCTTCCCAAAAAATAATTAGAAATTAGAAAATATAACAAAATGAAAAATATATTATCAACACTATTTATAGCCGCTCTCGTTTTTTCAACATCTATTAGTGCACAAGAAATAGAACCAACACAAAAGAAAAAAGAAAAAGCAAAAAAAGAATGTAATGTAAATGGTAAAAAATGTTGCTCATCTGCAAAAGAAGAAAAGCAATGTGCTGAAAAAACACCGTCATGCAAAGTAGAAGAAAAAAAATCTTGTACAAATGAAGGTAATGGAGAAAAAAAAGGAGGCTGTTGTTCTGCTAAAAAAGAAGAAAAAAAGTCTTGATTTTTGTTTAATTTGTTTAAAAAGTGTTTGAGAAATCAAGCACTTTTTTTATTAAAGCAATTTCAACCCAAAAATAGCACACGGAAAATATTTTACATTTAAAAATGTCGATGTAAATCAATAAAAATTTTTATTATCCGTGTGCCAATTTTACAATTAAAATTTCAATTGATACACCTCGTCTAAATGTTGGTCGGAACTCAGATTCACATCCAAATCGGTTACATAGCCTGAATTCAATCCGTAAGCCCAACCGTGTAGCGTTAAATCTTGCCCTTTTTTCCAAGCCGATTGCACGATTGAGGTTTTTGCCAAATCAAAAACTTGTTCTTTTACATTCAATTCCACAAAAGCGTTGAATCGTTCTTCTTGATTTTCGAAAGCGTCTAAATAAATATGATGCAGTCGATACACATCTTTTATGTGTCGAATCCAGTTGTCGATAATCCCAATAGAATCATTAGTCATCGCCGCTTTTATTCCTCCACAGCCATAATGACCACAGACAATAACGTGTTTTACTTTTAATACATTTACGGCATAGTCCAAAACACTTAGCATGTTCATGTCAGAATGTATCACCATATTGGCAATATTTCTATGCACAAAGACTTCGCCTGGTTTGGCACCAATAATTTCGTTTGCAGGAACTCGGCTGTCCGAACAACCTATCCACAATAATGGCGGATTTTGCCCTTTGGATAAATCTTTGAAATAGTCGATATCAATAGCCAATTGGTTTTCAACCCATTTTTTATTGTTGTTTAATATTTTTTTATAAAAATCAGTCATAATTATTGGTGTTGTGTTTTTTGGATAATAAATTTAATTCAAAGTCTAAATATAGACAATATTGTTTTAAATAAAAATTTTAATTTTCGTCTAAAAATTCAGATTTTTGAACCTCTACTTTTACCATAGTCCTTTTTAAGGCATCGTATTTATGTTCAAAAGTAATAGTATTTTTAAAACCATCACTATTTTCAAGATTATAAGCTTTTTTAAAGCCAACCAATTTTACTTTTATTTGCATTTCTTTTGCCCTATTTTTCTTGAATTCATTAATTAAATCCAAAACATCATGCGCAATATAGACCGTGTCCGAAGCATTAATTACTAATTTTGCCTGCTCAGGTATAGATAAAAGCGTTGTTTTTATTGCTGCTTTATTTAAAAAGGAAACCTCTTGCGCTAAATCCAAATGAATGATGTCTCCATCATGATATTCTTCTTTTCTAAAATTATAAGCCCGTTTCATGTTACCTTTGAGTACAAAAATTACACTAATTGCAATACCTAATGCAACTCCTTTTAATAAATCAGTAAAAACAACTGCTGCAAATGTGGCGATAAATGGAATAAATTGGTATTTCCCCTTTTCCCAAAAATGAACAACTATTTTAGGGTTTGCCAATTTATAGCCTACCAAAAGTAAAACTGCAGCTAGAGTGGCTAAAGGAATTTTGTTTAAAATAGAGGGAATTACCAAAACACTAATCAATAAAAGCAAACCATGAATGATAGCCGACATTTTAGATTTGGCGCCAGCTTCATTGTTTGCCGAAGTACGAACCACTACTGATGTCATTGGCAAACCACCTAAAAGGGAACTCATCATGTTACCAATTCCTTGTGCTTTAAGTTCAATATTGGTATCACTATAGCGTTTTTGGACATCCATTCTATCAGAAGCCTCCATACTTAACAACGTTTCAATGGATGCAACAATAGCAATTGTTACTGCCACAACCCAAACATGAGTGGAACCAATAGCGGAGAAATCTGGGAGAATCATTATTGCTTTAAATTCTTCTAAAGATGTTGGTACAGGTAATTGAACCAAATGCTCTTTTGAAATTGCCAAATTACTTCCAAATTGGATGAAAATTTCGTTCAATATTACACTTATTATTACTGCAAATAGAGCTGCTGGCACAAGTTTTAGATTTTTAAGAAATGAAATTTTACTCCAAACTATTAAAATAACTAATGAAATAACAGTAATCACTACGGAACCCAACTGTACATGATTTAGTACAGAAAATATTTCCGAAAAAGTGTTTTGTCCATCTTCTTGTAAAAAAGCTAAATCGCCTTCAAAATCAGGGTCATAACCAAAGGCGTGAGGAATTTGTTTTAGAAAAATGATAACACCAATTCCGGCCAACATACCTTCAATTACATTTGTTGGAAAATAATTTGAAATAGAACCGGCTTTAATAAATCCTAAAGCCAATTGCATTAATCCAGCTAAAAATACCGCCAAAAGAAAAATATTAAACGCACCTAATTCAGTAATTGCAGTCAACACAATTGCTGTAAGTCCAGCAGCAGGACCAGAAACACTAAGATGCGATTGACTCAGATAACCAACTACAATCCCACCAATAACACCCGAAATAATACCCGAAAATAAAGGTGCCCCACTCGCCAAAGCGATGCCAAGACACAGTGGCAATGCCACTAAAAAAACCACTAAACCTGAAGCAAAATCAGATTTAAGGTTTGCAAAAAGATTGATTTTTTTTGTCATACTAAGAAAATAATTTAATACATGAAAAAATTTCGCAACATTTGCGAAAGCATAAGTTCATATTAAATCAATTCAGGCGGAGGAGAAAATATTTCTTCAGAAACATTATCATGTCTGGACAAATTTTCTGAAATAATATTTGAATTTGTTGGAAAACTGTAGCGCACTGGAATAAAACTAAAATCTTGATTCAAGACCACTTTTAGCTCTTTAAAATCTTTAGTCATTTCTTCTTCGTCGCAACTGAAAAATAGGGACACCGTTTTATTTTCTTTAATTAGCGACAGAATTGTAGGCGCTGCAATAAAGGAAATAAAAACAAATAAAAGAAGTGTTACAATAGTTTTCACTCTACAAAAATAGCAACACAATTGAAACAGAAAAAAAGTATTGTATTTATTTTAACTTTTATATTAAAATCAATTCACTTCCAATGCATTACTACAAAAGCAAACTATTCATAATATAGAGAATTTCATTTGGATTTAAGATTTCTTAATAATTTGTTTGCAAACATTACTTTCATTACTTAAAAAAACAAATTGACTAATTTTGACTTTTTAAGTTGTTAAGATGAAAATTTATGTCGAATTTTACCATCCTAAATATTAATCGAATTGAAATGAAAGAAGAACTCAAACAGACTTATGGATTTGTATTTGAAGAGGATTTAATTAACGAAATAGCGGATGTTTCTGTTCTTAGAGAATTCAAAGAAGGTGATGTTTTAATTGATTTTGGTGATTATATTAAGCGAATGCCATTGCTAATCAATGGCGCTATAAAAATTTTAAGAGAAGATTTCGATGAAGGTGAATTGCTATTATATTTTATAGAAAAAGGTGATACTTGTGCCATGACTATGGCTTGCTGTATGGGCGAAACTAAGAGCGAAATTAGAGCTGTAGCTGAAACTGATGGCAAAGTTGTGATGATTCCTGTTAACAAAATGGAAGAATGGTTGGGTAAATATAAAAGTTGGCGCAACTATGTGTTCAATAGTTACAACAATCGCTTGAAAGAAATGCTCTCAGCGATTGATAACTTGGCATTTATGAATATGAATGACCGTTTGTTGAGTTACCTAGTTGAAAAAGTAAAAATCAACAATTCAAGAGAAATACATAATACACATCAAGAAATTGCTTACGATTTACATACGTCACGTGTAGTAATTTCTAGATTATTGAAGGCATTAGAGAACGAAGGCAAGATTGTTTTAAATAGAGCTTCTATCGAATTGTTAAAAAAATAGGGCTGTAACTTTTGTTGCAAAGAAACAATTTTATAAGGCTCATTTTTGCATCATTAAAACTAATACATGGAAATTTCGCATCTTATAGGAAATGTTTTAGCGGTATTTGTAGGCATAACTCTCGGTATGTTGGGAAGTGGTGGTTCTATTTTATCAGTACCCATTTTGGTCTATGTGATGGGTGTGGAACCCGTTTTAGCAACAGCTTATTCCTTGTTTATTGTTGGAATGTCTGCAATGATAGGTGGAATTCAGAAAGCGAATCAACAATTAGTCGATTTTAAAAAAGTAGTATTATTTGGTGTTCCAACACTAATTGCTGTATTTATTACTCGAAAATTTATTGTACCCAATATTCCCGATATCCTTTTTTCAACTGCTACATTTACTTTACAAAAATCAGTTTTTATTATGATTGTTTTTGCAATTGTAATGATTGTAGCCTCTATAAAAATGATTAAACCAATGAAAGAATTGGCTTCTTCTAATGGTGGAAAATTAAACTATTTTGCTATTTTCTTTCAAGGATTACTTATTGGATTTATTGCTGGATTTGTAGGAGCTGGAGGTGGATTTTTACTCATTCCAGCCTTAGTTTTTATGGCAAAAACACCTATGAAAATGGCCGTTGGCACCTCACTTTTTATTGTTTCAACCCAATCTTTAATCGGTTTTTTAGGGGATGTTGGTGGAAATCAAATTATCGACTGGCAATTGATTATCACTTTTACAGTATGTGCTAGTGTTGGTATTTTTATTGGAAATTTTATATCAAAAAAAATAGCATCGAATAAGTTAAAGGTGGGATTTGGTTGGTTTGTATTAGCAATGGGGATTTATATCATTATAAAAGAACTAATTTTCCACTAAGATTATATAAATGTAACTTTTGATACCGACTTATACTCAAAAAAGAAATAATTTTGTATTTTAAAACTTAAACTAAAAATGAAAATAGAACAAATTTATACCGGATGTATTGCTGAAGCAGCTTATTATATCACTTCAAATGGAGAGGCAGCCATTGTTGATCCGTTACGTGAAACCCAACCTTATTTGGACCGATTGACTCGCGATAATGTAAAATTAAAATACATTTTTGAAACCCATTTTCATGCTGATTTTGTTTCTGGGCATGTTGATTTAGCAAAACAAACAGGTGCTACTATTGTATATGGACCAACAACGATGAAAACAGGATTTGAAATGTACGTTGGTGCTGATGATGAAATTTTCAACCTAGGAAATTCTAAAATAAAACTGATTCATACGCCTGGACATACCATGGAAAGTTCTTGTTTTTTACTGACTGACGAAGAGGGAAAAGAACAAGGAATTATTACCGGAGATACCCTTTTTATTGGCGATGTTGGTCGTCCTGATTTGGCACAGCACGTTATCGCCGATTTGACTCAAGATAAATTAGCACGACATTTATATCACTCGCTTCGCAATAAAATTATGCCGCTTTCGGATGATTTAATTGTTTATCCAAATCACGGTGCAGGAAGTGCTTGTGGAAAAATGATGAGCAAAGAGACTACTGATTCTTTAGGAAATCAAAAGAAAACCAATTATGCTTTAAATAAAGCTTTATCCGAAGATGAATTTGTTGAGGCATTATTAACTGGTTTAGCCACTCCCCCAGCCTATTTTCCTAAAAATGTTTTAATGAACATTCAAGGATATGATAGTTTAGAAACAATTATGAATCGTGGCAATAATCCTTATGATGCCAATACTTTTGAAGTTGTGGCTAATGAAACCAAAGCATTGATTTTAGATTCTAGACCACCCGAAGTTTTTTCACAAGGGTTCATTCCAAACAGTATAAATATTGGTCTAGAAAGTAATTTTGCGATGTGGGTTGGCGAATTAATTCCCGATTTAAAACAAGAAATACTTATTGTTGCTGCAAATACTGAAAAAGTAGAAGAAACCATCATTCGACTTTCAAGAGTAGGTTTTGATTTTGCTGTGGGCTATTTAGATGGAGGCTTTGAAACATGGAAAAATGCTGGAAAAGAAGTAGATACTGTCAAAAGAATCACAGCCCAAGAATTGGAACAAAGGAATGATAACACCATAATTTTTGATGTTAGAAAAATTAGTGAATTTAAATCCGAGCATTTAGTTGATGCTAAAAATATCCCTTTGAACGAAATCAACAATCGAATGGAAGATTTTCCAAAAGACCAACCTTTTATTCTGCATTGTGCTGGAGGATACAGAAGTATGATTGCTGCTTCCATGTTGAAACAAAGAGGTTTTGACAATTTTGTAGATGTTGTCGGTGGTTTTACAGCGATAAAAAACACCAAACTTCCAGTTACAAATTATGTTTGCCCAACTAGTTTATTATAATAATGAAACAACTATTATTTAACAATTGGCACCTCATGCGTTGGGTTCGATTGGCATTTGCACTATTTTTATTTTCGCAAGCCTATATCACTCACGATTGGTTTTTTATTTTTTTTGGATTGTTTTTCTTATTTCAAGTCGTATTTAATTTAGGTTGTGGTTCTAGTGGTTGTGTCATTCCAAATTCAAAAAAATAAAACAAAATGAACACTTCATTTCACGATATAATTCATTCTGAAAAGCCCGTATTAATTGACTTTTTTGGCACATGGTGTGGTCCATGTCAAATGCTTGCACCTATTTTGAAGCAAGTGAAAGATAATTTGGGTGATCGTATTTCAATCATTAAAATCGATGTGGATAAAAATCAAGAATTAGCCGCCAAATATCAGGTTCGTGGAGTTCCAACAATGCTTTTATTCCAAAACGGAAAACAACTTTGGCGTCAATCTGGGGTTTTATCCAAAGAAGAAATTGTTAAAGTAATTATAGAAAAAACAAATTAATGACAAAAAAAGCAATCATAATTACAGGCATTGGAAATGTCATTGGAGCGATTTGCGGCTATTTGTATTATTCATTTGTAGGTTGCGCTTCAGGCACATGCGCCATAACATCTAAACCATTAAACTCCACATTATATGGTGCTTTATTGGGTGGATTATTGTTTAATATGTTTGTGAAATCTGAAAAAAAATCATAATATAAATTCATTAAAACATTATTATCATGAAAAAAAACATGGGTTCAATCGATCAAGTTATCCGAATTCTTATTGCAATTGTAATAGGTGTTTTGTACTACACTGAAACTATAAGCGGAACACTAGCATTAGTATTAGCCGCTTTGGCAGGAATTTTTGTACTTACTAGTCTAATCGGTTTTTGTCCGCTTTACTTGCCTTTCGGACTTTCTACTCGAAAAAAAGTATAGCTATGGCAGATGATTTGCAATGTTGTGTTGTTTCTTGTGAAAAACCATTGGATCAAAATTATTGGGATGAACAATATCAAAATAACAGCACGGGCTGGGATTTAGGATGTATTGCACCGCCAATCAAAGACTATTTTGACACCATTGAAGATAAGTCGATTGCTATTTTAATTCCAGGTTGTGGCAATTCTTATGAAGCCGAATACCTTTTAGCACAAGGATTTACCAATATTACAGTTATAGATATTGCTCCAACTTTGGTTGAGAATTTGAAATCTAAATTTAAAGGGAATTCAAATATTAACATTATTTTAGGTGACTTTTTCGAATTAGATAAAACGTTTGATCTTATTGTTGAGCAAACATTCTTTTGTGCGTTGCCACCTGCAATGCGACAAAAATATGTTTGGAAAATGCACCAACTTTTATCCAATAATGGTAAAATAGCGGGTCTATTGTTTAATAGAAGTTTTGATGTTAGTCCCCCGTATGGAGGTAGTAAGTCAGAATATGAGTTGCTTTTTGCAACAGCATTTGACTTTATGAAAATAGAAATTTGTCAAAATTCAATAGACAAAAGGAAAGATTCTGAATTAGCTATTGAATTAAAAAAAAACACAAACGTTCTTGTACAACTTTATGCTTTTGAAGGGATAACATGTAGCGGATGTAAGAAAACTGTTTCTGATATATTTTTAAATATTGAAGGTGTTAAG
>CAIRNC010000486.1 GCA_903879875.1 uncultured Bacteroidota bacterium | reverse complement strand
ATTAAAATGCTTTATTATTTGAAATGTTAAAGTAGCAATTATTATTTTAAATAATGTGTTTTTCATTGTTACAAAATGTTTGTTATTTGAATTTAATAAACCTAATGATTTTATTAATAATTCATTTATAATCTCCATGTCTTAGCGTTTTAAGTTTAACACGAAGATAGTTATTTTTACTTATATTTTACCTCACTACCATCATCTAAGGAAGTCCGAAATTTAATCTAAACTAATAATTATGAAAAACAAATTACTTTTACTAGCAATGGGTTTTGCTTTAATAACCCAAATGATTTCAGCACAGATACCATCTTATGTTCCAACAAGTGGATTGGTTGCTTATTATCCTTTTAACGGGAATGCTAATGATTTAAGTGGGAACGGGAATAATGGAATAGTTACTGGTGCAACATTGTCAGATGACAGAGCCCAAAACTCTAATAGTTGTTATAATTTTAATGTGAATAATTGGTCATGGGGGTCTGGGGGTGACGAAATATATATACCGTTTAATAGTAGCTTCAATTCGCCCAATATATCTGTATCAGCATGGTTTATGAAAACTTCAAATGGTACTCAAAACCAAGGATTAACAATTTTAAATAGATTTCAATATGGTTATAGCAATCCAAATGGGCAAACTTGGGGAGCTGATTTAGATAATGGTATTAATACTTCTATGAGAACTTGGGTTATACAAGGGTCGAGTCAAAATAACCAACAGTCTATATTGGTAACAGGCAGTCAAATACAACTAAATACTTGGTATAATGTTGTTTTTACTTTTGATGGACAATTAATTAAACAATATATAAACGGAGTATTGATTTCTTCAAATAGTTTAACTGGATTTACTTTAAACACTAATGGAAATTCTGGAATTTCAATTGGTGTATCTGACCAAGCTAATGGTCATTGGTCACCATTTGGCGGAAAAATTGATGACGTAGGATTATGGAATAGAGCATTAACGCAAGATGAAGTTGCAAGTCTATATTATGCTGATAATAGTTGTCAATCATTAGTTATTAATACAGGTGTATTAAGTTTTAATCCACCAACTTACAACAATACAGTTACAATTTATCCCAATCCAGCAAATGACCACATAACAATTGATTGTGGTAATTTAGCTAATGTTTCGGGTTGGACAATTAAGATTGTAAATACTTTAGGTCAAGAGGCGTTTAGTGGTGCTATGAATACACAACAATATGTTGTTCCACTAAATTCATGGAGCGGTCAAGGGGTTTACTTCGTGAAAATTTATGATGCTTCAAACAACTTGATGAACACTAAGAAAATTATTTTACAATAAATTTTTTGTCTATAAAACATTAAAGCCTTGGTTTTCGTGGTCTTTTTTGTTTTTAAAAATGGTCTTGTCTTTTCCTAAAATGCAATTCCTTTTTTAATTTACAAAAGGATTAAACCTTTTTATTTATTGAAAGTCTTATCTCTGTTAACTATAAAACAAATAAAAAATGAAAAAATTAATTGTAGCAGTTTTATTAGCTGCCGGTTTAAGCGGATTTGCTCAAGAAGCAAGTAAAAAAGGGGGTGCTGAAAAAATGTTGCTAAAAATGACAACAGAATTGTCTTTGACAGCTGATCAACAAGCAGCAATAAAGCCAATCGTTGAAGAACAAGCGGCTCTTAAAAAAGACAGCAAGGAAAATCCAGACCATGCAGATGCTAACAAACAAAAAGGGAAAGAACTTTCTAAAAAAATTAAAGGATTGTTGACACCTGCTCAATTAGAAATTCAGAAAGCGAATAGTGAGAAAGCTAAAGCTGAAAGAAAGTCTGATAAAAAAGAAGGAGAATAATAAATACCAAATATTTCAAAACATGTATAAACTTCCAGAAAACTGGAAGTTTTTTTATGATTGTCCCTAGTTGCAGTCTGAAAATACAATTACGCAATAGGTTGGATATACAATAAAAAATGTAGATTAAGTTAAGGGACATTTTTGCAATAGAATTTTACCAAGAGTGGGAGTCGAACCAAAAAAAATTGAACTCCTACCATTCGATTATCCAAAAAATCAATTCCACAAAAAAAGCTCCTAGTTTCCTAGAAGCTTTAAGTACCCGGAGCCGGAGTCGAACCGGCACGGTTTCCCACAGGTGTTTGAGACCAGCGCGTCTACCAATTCCGCCATCCGGGCTTAGCAGACATTGAAACGGTAAACCATTTCAACGCAATAAATAGATAATCATGAATGAAAAACCTATTTCTTTAACACGGTGCAAATTTAAAAAATAAAAGTACACTTTCTAAAAAATACTCATTTTTTTTCTTCAAAAATTCAATTTATTTCCTAAATTTGCAACTCGGTAAAACGACACACAACTAACTAACTACATCCGAGGCGTTTATATTGCTCTGACTTTAAACAAATGATAAAGTAGAATTGTATGGAGTGCAGCGGAATAAAAACAACTGATTAAAATGTCACATCAAGAACCAGAAGCAAAAATATTTGCTTGTTCCCAAAGTGTATATTTAGCGGAACAAATTGCTGAAAAGTATGGCGTTCCACTAGGTAAAATTACGTTCTCTAAATATAGTGACGGTGAATTTCAGCCTTCCTACGAAGAATCGATTAGAGGTTTACGCGTATTTATTGTATGCTCTACTTTTCCTAGTGCTGATAATTTAATGGAATTGTTATTGATGATTGACGCTGCAAAAAGAGCTTCGGCAAGACATATAACGGCAGTAATTCCTTATTTTGGATGGGCTAGACAAGACAGAAAAGACAAACCGAGAGTTCCAATTGGAGCCAAATTGGTAGCCAATTTGTTAGATGCAGCTGGAGCAACTCGGATTATGACTATGGATTTGCATGCTGATCAAATACAAGGTTTTTTTGAAAAACCAGTAGATCATTTATTCGCTTCTACCATCTTTTTACCTTACGTAAGAAGTTTAAATTTAGAAAATTTAACCATTGCTTCTCCTGATATGGGAGGTTCAAAAAGAGCTTATGCCTATTCTAAATTTTTAGATTCAGATGTGGTAATTTGTTATAAACAAAGGAAAGAAGCCAATGCAGTAAGCTCTATGGAGTTGATTGGAGAGGTGAAAGGAAGAAACGTCATTCTTGTGGACGATATGATTGACACAGGAGGGACTTTGGCGAAAGCCGCAGATTTGATGATTGAAAAAGGAGCATTGAGTGTTAGAGCCATTTGTACGCACGCCATTTTATCTGGTGAGGCTTACGAAAAAATCGAAAACTCAAAATTGCTCGAATTAATTGTTACCGATTCGATTCCATTAAAAAAAGAATCAAATAAAATAAGAGTCGTAAGTTGTGCGCCTCTTTTTGCAGAAGTGATGCAAATGGTACAAAACAACACTTCTATTAGTGGGAAATTTTTGATGTAAACCCGCTACCTCCGAAAGGGGAATTAGAAATTTGGTAAACAAAGATTTTGAAATTGATTTTTGAGATTGAAATTGCCATTTATTAAACAGTAATTTATTATTTATTAACTATATTTTTTTACAATGAAATCGATTACAATTAAAGGATCAGAAAGAGAAAGCGTGGGCAAAGTTGCTACTAAAGCCTTACGTAATGCTGGAGCGGTTCCTTGCGTGTTATACGGAGGAGATCAACCAGTACATTTTTCAGCAGATGAAAAAGCATTCAAAACTTTGGTTTACACTCCAAACGCACACACAGTTGTGATTGAGGTTGGAAACGGTAAATCTTACAATGCAATTCTTCAAGACATTCAGGTTCACCCTGTGTCTGACAGAATTTTACACATTGACTTCTTTCAGTTATTTGACGACAAAGAAATCACTATGGAAGTGCCAGTAAAAGTAACTGGAGTATCTCCAGGGGTTTTATTAGGAGGGGTTTTACGTTTGAACACTCGTAAATTAAGAGTAAAAGCGTTACCTAAAAATCTTCCTGATTTTGTTGAAGCTGAAATTTCAGGACTTGAAATGGGTAATAAATTGTATGTTACGAAACTTGTTTCTAACAAATACAAATTATTACACCCAGACAATACTGTTGTTTGTCAAGTAAGAATTTCACGTGCGGCTATGAAAGCGGCTCAAGAAGCTGCAAAAGCTGCAAAAGCACCTGCAAAAGGAAAGAAAAAATAATACTTGTAGAACTATTTCAAAAAGCATCAGTTGCAAAACTGGTGCTTTTTTTGTTTTAAGGAGCAGATCATTATTTCACAAATCAACCATTGCCCCCGCTGTTCGTTCTATCTTTTGTTCTGAACCCCAGAACAAAAGTATGCCACTGCCATCGAGGCTAAAGAGAAACAATCTTTTTCAAGAGATGACATTTTCAAATTGTCTAATTATCTAATGGTCTAATTATCCAATTGCATTACTTTTGCAAAATGATACCATGGATAAAAAATATATTTGCTAAAAAAGAAAAAGAAAACACTACTGATTTTATGAAGAAATTTTTAATTGTTGGACTTGGTAATATTGGTTCCGAATATGTAAATACACGCCATAATATTGGTTTTAAAGTTTTAGATTTTTTGGCTCAAAAAGAATCTTTATCATTTGCCACAGTAAAATTAGGTGCTTTAGCGGAATACAAATTCAAAGGGAAAACCTTTTTATTATTAAAGCCGAATACCTATATGAATCTAAGCGGGAAAGCAGTGAAATATTGGATGGATAAAGAAAATATTCCATTAGAAAATGTTTTAATTATTACAGATGATTTGAATTTGTCTTTTGGCGCTATTCGAATAAAACCAAAAGGGAGCGATGGAGGACATAACGGACTAAAAAACATCAATCTCATTTTAAATACACAAAATTACACGCGCTTTCGATTTGGAATAAGTGATGAATTTAAAAAAGGAAAACAAATCGACTATGTGTTAGGCGAGTGGAATGATTCCGAAAAATTAAAAATGCCTGAAAGATTAGAAATGGCTTCCGAAATAATAAAAACATTTGGTACTTCAGGATTAGAATTTACAATGACCGCTTTTAATGGAAAGTAGAAATAGTTTTAGGTTTTAAAATACAATCTAAACCTCCATAAATCAATTTATTTTAAAAAAATGAACGACATACAAAACCAAGAGGATCTACATATCATTGTAGCTGATTTTTATAAAAAACTTTTAGAAGATGATAAAATCAGTTATATATTTACTGATGTTGTAAAAATAAAACTCGAGGAACATCTTCCAATTTTAGTAACTTTTTGGTCGCAATCTCTTTTAGGAACAGGCGGTTACTTTAATAATCTTACTCAAATTCATTTAGATGTAAATGCCAAGTCCTATCTTTCTAAAGAATTATTTACTATTTGGCTTTTCCATTTTGAAGCCGCAATCGACGAGAATTTTCAAGGTTTAAACTGTGAGCGAATGAAAAATCAAGCAAACAATTTATCTACAATAATGCAAATAAAAATTGCTCAAGAGAAAAAATTAGAGTAGCAAAATTTTAATATTCCAATTTGGTTTTGAAAGCTAGTATTGGAAAATAACACCAGAACTGTGGTCTTTTTTTGCGCCAGTTACGCTTTTCAATACATTAATTTCATTACGCAATTTTAAAACCCCAAGTAAAGCAAATATTAGCGCTTCTTTGAATTCTAACGTTGTAGAATCAGGAACAATTACTTCAATTTGTGGCAATAAAAACTTCAATCTTTCAATCAGAAAATCATTATAAGCACCACCTCCCGTAACAAATAATTTCCCTTCTTTTTTTGGTAAGGCTAAAGCAATCTGATGAGCTACGTGTTCCGTGAAAGTGTGCATTTTAGCTTCAATTCCAATATCGTTTTTTTCAATTAAGGGCAACACAATTTCTCTAACAAATTCAAATCCAAGTGATTTAGGAATGCTTTTTTTGTAAAAATCCAAATCATTCAATTGGCTAAGTAACACTAAATTTAATTTTCCAGAACGAGCTATATTTCCCTTGTCATCGTAATCGAATCCCAATTGATTGGCATAGTAATTCAAAACTGTATTTACGGGCGAAATATCGAAAGCAATTCGATTGCCATTTTCTTCGAATGAAATATTTGCAAAACCACCCAAATTAAGACAATAGTCATATTCTGAGAAAAGTATTCGGTCACCAATAGGCACTAAAGGAGCACCTTGACCACCTAATTGAACATCTTGTACTCGGAAATCACATACAATTGTCTGCTTTACTATTTTAGCAAGCATTGGCAAATTGCCAATTTGAAGCGTTAAACCTTCTTCGGGTTGGTGCAAAATAGTGTGCCCATGTGAGCAAACAGCGTCAAGATTTGAAATTTTATTTCGTTTAATAAAATCAAAAATGATGTTTCCAAGTAATTCGGTGTAATCTAAATTTAATTTGTTTAATTCCAAATCATCAAAAGTAATAGCCTTTTTCAGCAAGGCAACCCATTCGTTTGTATATGGAATAGTTTCTCTTTCAAGTATTTGAAAACTCCATTTGCCTTCTGAAATCGTAAAATGAATATGTGCCAAATCCACACCATCTAGCGAGGTGCCCGACATAACTCCGAAAACGTTGTAGTTTTTAATAATCATTGACTAAATTTGTAATTGTTTTTTAGAATTTCCAATAAAAATAATTACTTTTGAAAACAAAATTAACCAAAATACTATTATTTATGAGAAAATACTTTTTAATCTTAATTTTATTTCTTTCAGGAATAGTATTTGCTCAAAGTAACCAAAAAATATTTTTAAAATCAATTGAAGACAAGATAGTTTTTACAGACAAAAATTATTCGGGAATTGATTTGTTTTTTTCTATGAAACAATTAGAAATTAAAAATTTAAGCACTCCAAATAAAGCCTACATTACAATTTCTAATATTAATTTAGCTCAAATTTATACTTCAGGAAAACCTAATATTCCAGTTATAAGCAAACTTATAGAAGTACCGCAAAATGCCAAAGTAACTTTTGTTATAAAAAGTTATGATGAAGAAATTATAGACCTGAATAGTCTTGGTTTTACAAATAAAATTGCTCCAGCTCGTAGATCACAATCTAAAAGTGAAGAGGAAATTGTCTTTTTCGAAGATGCTAAATCTTATGCGACAGATGTATATAATAATCAAACAATTGCAACATATTCTGAATCAGGACAAATGCGTTCTATTCGTTTAGGAAGAATTGAAATTGCACCCATTCAATACAATCCAGTAAAGAATACTTTGCGAATTTTAAATAATTTAGTTGTTGAAGTAAAATATATTGATGCTGATAAAAGTAAAACCGAAAACATCAAAAAAAAATACGGTTCAGGAATACTTGACAAAAGTTTGTTAAACAACCTAGAAAACAGTATAGATAAATCGACTGAAACCATCAATCAAGCGCCGATTCACATGGTAATTGTTTCCGACAGAATGTTTGAAGCTCAATTGGCTCCTTTTATTGCATGGAAAATCAAAAAAGGTTTTAAAATCACCGTTGGCTATACTGATATAATTGGTTCAACAACTAACGCCATTAAATCCTATTTACAAAATATTTACAACGGTTTAACACCAATGAGTTATGTGTTATTAGTGGGTGATGTACAACAAATACCTGCATTTGAAGGAACTGATCCTGCTCATTTTACCGATTTGCGCTATTGCGAATATACAGGCGATAATTTGCCTGAAGTATATTACGGTAGATTTTCCGCCCAAAACACAGCTCAGTTGCAACCGCAAATTGACAAAACGCTGATGTATGAAAAATATTTGATGCCGAATCCAGCCTATTTATCTGAAGTTTTGTTAGTAGCTGGTGATGATGCAAGTTTTGAAATGACCAATG
This sequence comes from uncultured Bacteroidota bacterium, assembly GCA_903879875.1. Classification (GTDB taxonomy): domain Bacteria; phylum Bacteroidota; class Bacteroidia; order Flavobacteriales; family Flavobacteriaceae; genus Flavobacterium. The sequence goes on along the minus strand of CAIRNC010000486.1, from coordinate 4,095 downwards.
GAAATGGACAAATTTGGTATGGAGACAATTATTATTTCAATGCAACCAACAATATAAATAGCAATACTTACCTGCAACCACTTGATAATGCTGCAATTCATACTACTATAATAAACAAAGTTAATGCAGGCGTGAGTTTTGCAAATTATACTGCACATTGTGGCGAAAGCGGATGGGCAAGTCCTAGTTTTGATACAAACGATATCACTTCTTTAAATAACAATGGAAAATATGGTCTTTGGATTGGAAATTGTTGCCAATCTAATACTTTTTCAGCAGATGAATGTTTTGGCGAAGCGGCCTTACGAAAAGTAAACGGTGGTGCAATTGGCTATATTGGAGGTGCTAATAACACTTATTGGGATGAAGATTTTTGGTGGGGAGTTGGAAACACGACCAGCATAACTGCACAACCTTCTTATGCGCAAAGTTCTAGAGGTGCTTATGATGGATATTGGCATCAATTAGCAAACGAAGCAAGCACAACAAGTTGGTATAACTCACAAGGAGAAATGGTAGTTTGTGGCAATTTAGCAGTAGAAGGTTCTACAACATCCACAGACAACAAAACCTATTATTGGGAAATTTATCATTTAATGGGAGATCCTTCTATAATAAATTATATTGGAACTCCTCAACCCATGACCGTTACAAGCAATCCAACTGCATTAATTAATGGAATGACTTCAATGACTATTACTTCTGCACCCTATTCCTATGTAGCACTTTCTCAAAACGGCTTACTAATTGCGGCTGCTTTTTCTAATTCAGCTGGAATAGCCACATTAACTTTTGGAGCTAGTGCTTTTTCTGTTGGTACTGCAGATATTGTTGTAACTGCCCAAAATAAAATCCCATTTATAAACACCTTATCAATTGTACCTTCAAATGTACCTTATGTCGTAATGAATAGTTATACAACATCTGTGCTACCAAATTTTGGACAAGCTGTTAATTTAAATGTAACTCTTAAGAATGTTGCACTAGCGGGTAGTGGTTTTACTGCCAATGGTGTAACAGCAACAATAACTTCTTCAGACACCTTTGTTTCAATATCAGACATCATTGAAAATTATAGTGATATATTAGCAGGTCAAACCAAACTTCAAAACAATGCCTTTTCGTTTACCATTGCTAATAACGTGCCTGATGGGCATATAGCAATTTTTCTAATTACGATTACTGATACATTAGGTCATATTTGGACAGAAACTTTTAATGTGGTTCTAAATGCACCTAAGTTTTCAATACCAGAAACAATCACAATTAATGACACATTATGGAACAATAATGGCATATTAGATCCAGGTGAAACGGCTACTGTTATTATATCAACTCAAAATAGTGGTCATGCTATGGTTTCAAATGTAATAGGCTCTTTGGTAACGAATAGCAGTTACTTAACTACAAATTCTACCACAACAAACCCAATCAATTTGGCTATTAATCAAACTCAAAGTTTTAGTTTTAATGTAACTGCCAATCTGCTGACGCCAATTGGAACTGTAGCGGACACAAATTATTTGGTGTCTGGAGGAGCATCAAATCAATACTCAAATTCACATCAATTTCCTTTAACTATTGGTTTTATTCCAAATTATTGTGATGGAGAAGGAACCACAACTACCGACGAATTTATTCAACAAGTGGTTTTTAACACAATTGATAATACATCAACTCAAGGACCTCATTATACAGACAATACAGCTGTTTTTACAGAAGTAACTAAAACACAAAGTTATCCAATAACCATTACTAATGGGGAACATTGGGATACCGATACTATGGGCTGTTGGGTAGATTGGAATTATGATGGCGATTTTGACGATATCAACGAAATAATTAATATAACCTATACTGGAACAGGAACAAATGGTTCTGGTATAGGAACAGGAATAGGTGAAATTACTGTACCAGCAGATGCTCATTTAGGAAATGTTCGCTTGCGTATCAGAGTACTTTATGGCGCTGATTTACTTCCTTGTGGCACTACTAGTTATGGAGAAGTAGAAGATTATACATTGAAAGTAATTGAAAATTTGAGTACAACTGATTTTACTGAAAGTAATATCAAATTGTATCCAAATCCAAACAACGGAACTTTTGTTATAAACCTCAATGCCATGGAAATAAATAAGGCCAAAATTGAAATATTTTCAATAAACGGTCAATTAATTTTCACAAAACAACTAGCAAATAATGCTGAAACAGTTGATTTTAAGGCAGCAACAGGTATTTATTTTGCCAAAATATCAAATGATTCAAAATCAATAACTAAAAAAATAATAATTAATAATTAACAATTTACAATGGATTTTAATCTTACCGAAGAGCATTTAATGATTCAGCAAGCTGCTAAAGATTTTGCTCAAACTGAACTATTACCTGGAGTGATTGAAAGAGACGAACACTCAAAATTCCCAACCGAACAAGTAAAAATGATGGGCGAACTTGGTTTTCTTGGTATGATGGTGGACCCAAAATATGGAGGAGCGGGTTTGGATAGCATTTCGTATGTATTAGCCATGACCGAAATCGCTAAAGTGGATGCTTCGGCTGCCGTAATTATGTCCGTAAATAATTCTTTGGTTTGTGCTGGATTAGAAAAATATTGCAACGAAGAACAAAAAATGAAATACTTAATTCCTTTAGCAAAAGGCGAAGTAATTGGTGCTTTTTGTTTGAGTGAACCAGAAGCAGGTAGCGATGCAACTTCTCAAAAAACTACAGCAATTGATATGGGAGACCATTATTTGCTAAATGGAACAAAAAACTGGATTACGAATGGTGCAACCGCCTCGACCTATTTGGTTATAGCACAAACAGATGTGGACAAAAAACACAAAGGAATCAATGCTTTTATAGTTGAAAAAGGTTGGGCTGGTTTCGAAATTGGTCCTAAAGAAAGAAAAATGGGAATTCGCGGAAGCGACACGCACTCTTTATTATTTACGGATGTAAAAGTGCCAAAGGAAAATAGAATTGGTGCAGATGGATTTGGTTTTTCATTCGCCATGAATGTTTTGAATGGAGGACGAATCGGGATAGCTTCTCAAGCATTAGGAATTGCAACTGGAGCTTATGAAATTGCTTTAAAATATTCACACGAAAGAAAAGCCTTTGGAAAAGAAATTTTCAATCATCAAGCCATCGCCTTCAAGTTGGCCGATATGTATGTGAAAGTGACCGCAGCCAAATTGTTGATAATGAAAGCCGCTTGTGAAAAAGACGAAGGTAAAGATATTGCTCATTCAGGAGCAATGGCCAAATTATATGCTTCGGAAATTGCATTAGAAGTAGCCAACGAAGCTGTTCAAATTCATGGAGGAAATGGTTATGTAGCTGAATATCATGTTGAACGTATGATGCGCGACTCTAAAATTACACAAATCTACGAAGGCACTTCAGAAATTCAACGTATTGTAATTTCTAGAGGATTGGTATAGAAACAATAATTTTTTATATTTTAAGCCCATTCAATTTAAAAATTGAATGGGCTTTTTTTGGATTTGGTATTATAATTTATTTTTAAATTAAATTGTGAAGTTGTACATATTGAAGCAGCATGATGGTTTTACCATCTTTTATTTCGCCCGTTTCAATCATTTTTATAGCTTCAGTGATGTTCATTTCTAATACTTCTATATTTTCTTCTTCGTGTGCCACACCCCCACCTTCATTAACTTTCATCGTTTTTGAATATTCTGCTACAAAAAAATGAACAATTTCAGTTACTGAACCAGGAGACATATAGGCTTCAAAAATCTTGCGCACATCGGTGACTTTATATCCAGTTTCTTCTTCAGTTTCTCTTTTAATGCAATCTTCGGCGTTATCTTTATCTAATAATCCTGCGCAAGCTTCTATCAACATACCATTTTCGTTGCCATTTAAAAATGTGGGAAGTCGAAATTGTCGGGTTAAAATTACGGATTGCTGTAATTTATTATATAACAGAATAGTTGCTCCATTGCCTCTGTCATAAGCTTCTCGGCTTTGTGTTTGTACAGTGCCGTCTTTTTTCAAATATTCGTAGGTAATTTTTCTTAAAACATACCAATTATCCGAAAGTACTTCTGTTTTTAAAATTTTGAT
>CAIRNC010000485.1 GCA_903879875.1 uncultured Bacteroidota bacterium | reverse complement strand
TTTCAAAGGCGTTTTCACTTTCAGCATCATCTATAAAATCATAGGCTCTTTCGTAAAAAGGAGTTACTTCAATTTCCTTTTTTTTGATTGAATCATTTGAAACAAGCGGTGCTTTTTCAGAAATAGAATCGACAATTTTACTTTGGATTGTATCAGCTGAAGTATTAACTTGTTCTAGAGTTTTATCAATTAATCGTTTCCCATTACAATGATCATAAAAAGGTGCTATTAATAATAAAAATGCCAATAAACTGAGTATACGAGTTGCAGAAATTGTTTTCATAATAGGGTGGTTATAGTGTTAATAAATTTTGTTCTATTCAATATCTATGCCACGATTAAACTTGCTTTTAAAAGTAATAAAATGGTATATTACTTTTAAATAACATACAGTAAATCCATGAGTTTTACAGAAATAATTACCTCAATTGCAGCTATTAAAAATTAAAAAAAATACAATTTCAATAAAAGTAGATTATAGTCATATTGAAATCGTCTTTAAAAACAGAATTGTTTATTAAAAGTAAAAATCAGTTGTTTTTTTGAATTTGATTTCATTTTGATGAAGACAAGGGAGTAATAAAAACGAAAAAACCCTGATTTCTCAGAGTTTCATGTACAATATTCAGATAAAAAATCTAACTTTTTATTCGATTTGGAATCAATTTTATATCTTTTTTATAGATAAAAACATCTAAATTTTTTTATAAGTTTTTAGAAATAATATATTAGTTTATTTTTATAAAATCTCCAAAAATCTACTTGCATATTTTTTTGATTTTTTTGGAGAAACAGTTTGTCAATTAAACCCGTAGGGTGTAATTAAATTATTTGTGTTTTAATATTGTTGGTTGGTCTTTGAAAAATAAATTTATTGATGAATTGGACTAAAGTTAAAGCTGTTATTTTTGCTACAATTTTTGTTTTAAATCCTTGAAAAGATTTAGTATAATTACTTCTAATCATAAATTGGTCACATAGCTTAGAGAATAATGTTTCTATTCTTTTTCCTGATTTTCTAAAGTGTACAGGTCGATTTTTTTTCGATATTTTTCCGCATTTTTATTTTTTTAATCATTGTAAATCAGCAATATAAATACAAAATGTCATTAATTCTAGTAGTTCGACATTTTTTTATCATATTCAAATTTTTCAGGGAATATCGAACGAATAAATTGTTGTTTATCTCTTATCGTGGAATTAACATAGTGTGTTTTTAGGTTTGATGAGGCATTCACTCCATTTTTGAACCAGTTCAATTAATCTCCATCTATCTTCTTATTCCTATTTATTTCATCTATCAAACTAATTTTGGGTATTATATATAGTCATTTTTTCGCTATATAGCTTGTGGCCTATTTTACCATCAACTAATAAATTTTGTGATTAGACCCAATTCTTTTCACGATTATCTTTAAATTATTTTTCGATAAATTAACTAAGACAATTTTATACCTTAATTCGGATAATTGGACTTTAATTAAATTTTAGATTTGGATTTTTGAAACTAAATTTTAAAATCAATGTTATTTTTTTTGAAAAGTATGTCACGGATATATTTTTGATTTTATATGAATTAAAAAATAAAATTTATCGATATTTCTAAGTTAAAAATTAATCATTACAATCATTTAAAATTCTAAAATGAAATACAACCAACCCACAAAAAGTATATTTTCTAAAAGAGTATTCTTACTATTTAGTGTTTTTGCGATGCATTTATTGACTTCTGTTGCTGTAAATGCTACAACTATTACTGTAACTAGTGTAGCCGCTTTGCAAACTGCAATTAATAATGCAGCCGCTGGTGACGTACTTATTCTTGCTAATGGCACTTATCTTAACAATACTTTGTCTATCAGTAAAAGTAATGTAACGGTGAAGGCCGCCACTCCTGGTGGTGTGTTTTTAAACGGAACCAATGACATAACAATTTCAGGAAACTATGTTACTTTTAGTGGTTTTCAGTTTACTTCAGGCGATATTGGTACTGGCACTATTGTAGAAGTAACGGGTAGTTATAATGTTGTAACGCAATTAAATTTTAGTAATTATTTCGCAGCTAGATACATTCATATTAATGACGGAAGTCAATACAATCAAATTACATTTTGTAATTTAGAAAAAAAACCAGCGCTTGCAGCAATTGGATGTACAATTCAAATTTCAACTTCACCGACTGTTCCAGGATATCATAAAATTCGCTATTGTTCGTTTCAAAACTATTATGGTGTAGGAGGAGACAATGGAAATGAACCTATTCGAATTGGTTTGGGTTCAGAAAGAGATAATGTATCAAGAACTATAGTAGAACGTTGTTATTTTAATAATACTGGGGATGGAGATAGCGAAAGTGTATCAGTAAAAAGCGGGGAAAACACCATTCGTTTTTGTACGTTTACCAATCAACAAAATGCGATGTTGTGTTTTAGAAATGGTGCAAATAATATAGCATACAGTAATTTCTTTATCAATGCTGGGGGAATTAGAGTGAAAGAAGCCAATAATATTTATTGCTATAATAATTATTTTTATAACTCTGGAGATGGAACTAACGCAAATGCAGTTACCCTTTTATATGTTAGTAATTCTATTTATGCTAATGTACTTAACAATGTCAATTTTATCCACAATACTTTTGTTGATTGCAGTAGTATTGATATGGGAGGTACTGGAGCAACTAGCAATACTTGGGCTAATAATATTTTTAAAAAGAGTTCAGGTTCAATTTTTACCAATGCAAATTCGGGAACAACTTGGATAGGAAATATTCGTAGTGGTACTTTAGGTATTTCTAATACATCAGGAATGTCAAATGCTGTGGATCCGCTTTTAATAACTAATACAGATGCATATTTTGGTTTGTCATCAACTAGTCCTGCTATCGATGCTGCCAGTTCTAGTTATCCCTCTATTTTAGATATTGCCAATATTGATGATGATCCTGCTTTAGCTTACGATATAAGTGGACAAGCTCGTCCATCATTGACAACTTCAAAAGACGTAGGAGCTGATGAATATACTACAGGAACAACATCAAATCGCCCTTTAGCAGTTACTGATGCAGGTCCTAACTATTTAGGAGGGCCTTCAATTACAGTTTCAACCCAGCCAAGCGCTGCAAGTGTTTGTTCTGGAAGTACTACTTCTTTTTCAGCATCTTCAACATCAACCTTGTCGCCTACAACAGTTCAGTGGCAAAGAAGCTCTAATAGCGGAACAACATGGACAAATATATCAGCCAACTTAGATGCAGCGACAACTTATAGCGGTTTTACAACAGAAACGCTTGTTTTAACTGGATCTTTATCTACAATTAATAATTATCAATACAAGGCTGTTTTTACAAATACAATAGGAAGTGTTGATTCAAATGTAGTTACTTTAACTGTAATTACCACGGCACTTCCAACTGGTTCTGCAACAAAAACAATTTGTGGAGCGGCAACGGTAGCTAGTTTAACTGGTTATGCGGGAACTGCTTTGCAATGGTACACTGCTTCAACAGGTGGAACTGCTTTAGATGTTGCTACTATTTTGACTACTGGAAATTATTATGTTTCGCAAACTTTAAATGGGTGTGAAAGTGCCAGAAAGACAGTTGCGGTAACCGTGACTTCGCCAGCTCCAGTTGCATCCTCGTTATTATTATGTACCGGAAGTACAGTTTCGAATTTAACGGCAACAGGAACTGCTTTAAAATGGTATGCTACAGCTTCAGGTGGAGGAGTAATGTCTTCTAGTACTGTATTATCAACAACTACTTATTATGTTTCCCAAACCATAAGTGCATGTGAAAGTTCTAGAACAGCTGTTTCAGTTGTTATATATTCTCCTGCTTCAATGCCACTATTGAATGCTGATGGACCAGGAAATACTTACGAATTAATCACTAGTGTTTTAGCCCCTTGCCAAGGAGTCGCTGCAGTAGAAGCACCTGATATGCTTGACGGATCTGTAGTTGGAACCCATCCTACTTTTGGACGACACATTGCAGAAGTTATGGATAATGATTTAGGAAAATATGTTTTTGAATTTTATTCCCACGTTGCCCAAGATAATGATATAACTGGTGGGTTAGATCGAGAACGAGTTGAAATAAAAACGTATGGGGGATCAACCGATAATTTAAAAGGCGTTTTAGGAGAAACAGTTACGTATAAATGGAGGTTTAAAGTACCAACAGGTTTCCAACCTTCCTCTAATTTTACACACATACACCAAGTTAAAGCAGTAGATGGAGATGACAGCAGTCCTTTATTTACTCTAACCCCTCGTTACGGAACACCTAATACATTACAACTCCTTTATGTACAAGATTCAAATACATCAGCCGATACTAAAGCTGAAGTCAATTTGTCTTTATTTGAAAATACATGGGTAGAAGCCATAGAGACTATAAAAATTGGTACGGGTACAACTGGAACATATACTATCACTATCAAAAAAGTAAGTGACGGAACAACAATACTTTCTTATAGTTCTAATGCTATTCAAACCATTAGAACTGCAGTTACAGATCCTGCGACTACTGGAAAAGTGGCAAATAGTTTTATCCGTCCTAAATGGGGAATTTACAGAAGTTTACTTGATTCAGCTAGATTAAGAGATGATTCGATGCGTTTTTCTGATATTAGTATTTCAGAAATTATTCCACCTACAGTAGTGCTTACTGCAAATACTGATGGAACAGTGTCTGTAAGTGGTGTTGCTGCAGTTGGAACCACTGTAACGGCAAAATTTCCAGATGGCACAACTGTAACTGGAGATACCGGTCTAGGGGGAGCTTACGGACCTATTACATCAGGGGTTTTAATATCTAGTGGGAATGTTGTTGTAACTTACGTTTTAAGTGGAAATACAAGTCCAGAAGCCACCGGGCAATTTACTACTTTACCAGTGGTGAGTAACCAATCATTTTGTACTTCAGCAACAGTAGCTAATTTAGTTGTAACAGGTACTATGATAAAATGGTATGCAGGCGCTTCAGGCGGAAGCGTCTTAACAACAACTGCGGCATTAGCTACTGGAACTTATTATGTGACACAAACAGTTAATGGATTAGAAAGTGTTAGAACAGCTGTTATGATTAATATTAATACAACAGCTTTACCAACTGCAAGCCCGCAATCTTTATGTGGTTCCGTTACCGTAGCTAGCTTAACAGCCACTGGCACTGCCTTGAAATGGTATTCAGCAGCTACAGGTGGAAGTGAATTAGCAACTTCTACAGCTTTATCAACAGGAACTTATTATGTATCGCAAACTTTAAATAGTTGTGAGAGTTCAAGAACTTCAGTTGCAGTAACAGTTAATATAACAGGGTTGCCAACGGCCAACGCACAAGCGATTTGTAATTCAGGGACGGTGGCAAACTTAACAGCAACTGGAACAGCGTTAAAATGGTATACAGCATCTACAGGCGGAAGTGCTTTAGCGACATCAACTGCATTAACAGCAAGAACTTATTATGTTTCGCAAACTTTAAATAGCTGTGAGAGTGCTAGAGTTTCTTCAGTAGTTACGCTACCGACTTGTATATTATCGAAACAAGTAATTGGCGAGCAAACCTATCACGATGGAGGATTTGAAGGTCAATCGGGAGTTTTAGGAACTACGGTACAAACAGCTACTAACAACACTTGGAGATCAAGCACATCTTCAGGTGTAGCAACTGTTGTAGGCGTATTTAACACTTCCACCCCAAGGTCAGGAAATACCTATTTAACACAGACCTTAAATGCTGTGACCCCAGCTATTGGAGCCGCAGGATATAGTAAAAGTGCTTTTGGTTCTAATCCAACTACCAATGTCGCCAAATGGGTTACCTTCTATTATAAGCCTACTCCTGGGGTTACTCAAACTACGAATAACCTGCAAATAAAAGGAGGTTACGTTTATACCGATAATGCTTCATCACCAGCAACGCAACAAGTATATGGAGCAACTGTATTAGTGCCTTCTAGTACTTCTTATACTAAATATAGTAAGGCTGTTGCTTTACCCGCGAATCTAGGTACTTCTTCTAATACACAATTAGCTTTGTATTTAAAATCCGTTGCAGGAGGTGTTGTCTCTGTTGATGTGGATGACATAGTAATTTATGATGGAACTGCTGAAGATGTTACAGCACCAAACGCTCCAGCCTCTGCCAGCGTTGGTAATGTAACCGCTACAGGATTAAATGTGAATTGGACAGCGCCAACAACTGGAGGTTTAGATGGAGGAGGTTACGTAGTCGTGCGTTATGCTTCAAATCCTAATGCGGATAATGACCCTAATGTAAATGGTATTTATGCCATTGGAAATACAATTACCAATGGCACGGGTTCTTTGGTTGGAACCGTAGTTTATATTGGAACAGGAACTAGTTTTACAGATAATTCTTTAGAATCGTCAACTTCATATTATTATAAAGTTTATGCTGTTGATAAAGCCTTTAATTATTCGTTAGAAACTATGGCAACAGGAACTACATCGGGTCCGCTTGCTTTGCCTGTAGCTGCAGCAGCAACAGCAATTACAGCAACTGGTTTTACGGCTAACTGGGGAGCTGTTTCTAATGCTTCTTCTTATGATTTGTATGTATATAATGCCAATACGCAATCGAATATTGCAGCTTGGACTTTTCCATCATCATGGGCAGCAGCGACAGGAATTGCTGCTATTGCTGATATTGCAAATTCTAATAATACTTCGGCGACAATTACGCAAAGTTCCGGAACCGTAACTGCTGGAGATGGTTCCGGAGGAGTGGGCACCTATTCAATATCTGGTGCTTCATGGTATAGTAATCCAAATAAATACTGGGAAATACAAGTAAATACTTTAGGCTATAGGAATATAAAAGTATCTTCTAAACTGTTTTCTACCGCACCGAAAGATTTTAAATTACAATATAAAATTGGTTCTGCAGGATCGTATGCGGACGTCGATAATGGTGCATTTGTTTGTGCCTCAAACTGGACTACGGGAGTGTTAAGTAATCTAGCGTTACCTGTCGCTTGTGATAATGCTGCATCAGTTTATCTTCGTTGGATTAATTATACCAACACAGATTTTAATACTGGTCTTGCAATGACAGGAGGTACAGCTCGTTTGGATGATATTTACATTTCAGGTGGAGTGCTAACTCCTCAATCAGGAAGTCCTATTTCAATTTCAGGAACATCTAGTGCGGTTTCAGGTTTGTCAATTGGAACTTATTATTATGATGTTATTGCAACAGGATCTGGATATACTTCATCAGCAAAATCAAACCTTATCACTGTATTAGTTTCTATACCACAATCGGTTGCGGATTATAAGTCAGTAGGAGATGCAAACACTTCCAGCGCTACTAATTGGCAATATTATAATGGAATTTCATGGATAACTGCAACTACTGCACCATCAAGTGCTAATAATATAACTATTTCTTCAGGAAACACAGTTAGTTTGGGTACTAACTTTACTGTTAATTCCGGTAAAGCCATTACAGTAAATGGTACTATTAACTTAGCGGGTTATCTTGTTTCTGGTTCTGGCAGTTTCTCGTTGAGTTCTGGAGCGTCAATCAAATTAGGTGATAATACTTCCTTAGCTTCAGCAATTACAACTAATAACAAAACTTTTGATGTAGCAGCAAACTATTTTTATGATGGAACAATAGCCCAAACAACTGCTTCTTTACCTACAGGAACATTGACAGGAAATGTTACTGTGTCTAATACTGTAGGAGTAACGATGGCTGCAGCTTTAAAAATAAATTCACCTGGAACATTAGAAGTAACGGCTACTGGTAAGTTATTATTTGGTGATGGAAATGTAGTATCTGCTACTATCGGCTCAGGAACATTTACTTATACTGGTACAGGTGGCTTTATTGTAGCTACAGGAGCTACTTTGGTTATTACCTCAAGTAAAGGAATTTGTTTAGGTACTACAAACGGAAACATCAAAAATTCAGGAACACGCACATTTAATTCTGGTGTGAATTATATTTTTGCCAAAAACGATGGGGCAAATGCAATCACTATGGGAACTTCATTTGGTAGTCCTGAAATTTCAGCTACTTTAGGTATTAATAATTTGATGATCAATAATCCACTAGGTGTTTATCTTCCTGGAGCCATATCAACTAACGCTGGCGAGTACACTCCAGATGTTGATATTACAGTAAATGGAGTATTGAATTTTGTTTCGGGTAAATTAATTGCTAATAATGGTATAAGTTCAGTTCCACAAACCACAGGAACCAAAACGGTAACTATAGGAACGGCTGGTAGTATAACTGGAGCAAGTTCAGGAACAGGATGGGTAATCGGCAACTTGAAAAAAACAACTGCCTCAGCTGCTAGTCCATCATTTAATTATACTATTGGAGACGCTACTAATTATTTGCCATTAGCATTAACTTTCTCAGGAGCTACATCGGCTACTGGAGGATTAACTGCTAGAATCAATGCAGGAGATACTAGTATTGCAGGTTCAGGTATAGATAATACAAAAAGTATAAACAGAACTTGGACATTAACAAATTCAAATTTGGCTGGATTTACAAGTTACAACGCAATATTTACTTATGCTATTCAAGATCTTGACAGTAATGCTTTGCCACAATCCTTTGCTGCTCTTTTGTATAATGGAGCTAGCTGGACCAACCTGGCAACCTCAGGAACTCCAACTTCAACTAATTTCTCAGCTTCTTCAATTACAGGTTTTGGCGATTTTGCTATCGGTCAAGTTTGCACCAACCCAACCTTTGGAGGAACGATTTCTGGAACTCAATCATTTTGTTCGCTTTCAAATTCAGCAGCATTTGCTAGTAATGCCTTGCCAAGTGGGCATACAGGAAATTTAGAATACAAATGGCAATCATCAACCGACAATATCACTTTTACAGATATTGCTGGAGCAACGGCTAGTAATTATACTGCTCCTTCGGGTCTAACCGCAACTGCTTATTACAAACGTTTAGCTCGTGTTGATTGCCAATCAGATTGGATTGATGCAGTACCAAGTAATGTAATTACGGTAACGGTTATTACAATAGCTGCTCCAACAGCTTCAGCACAAACTTTTTGTAATGATACAATAGTTTCAGATTTAGTTGCAACAGGAACGATTTTAAAATGGTATGATGTACCTAATAATGGAACAGCTTTAACAAGTTCAACAGCTATAGATTCTGGTACTTATTATGTTTCACAAACTTTAAACTCATGCGAAGGTGCAAGAAGATCAGTTGCTGTAACAGTTAATGCTAATCCAACCTTTGGTGGAACAATTGTTGGAACGCAATCATTATGTTCACCAGCAAATCCAGCAGCGTTTTCAAGTAGTGCATCTGCTAGTGGTCAAACAGGAACTTTAGAATACCAATGGCAATCATCAACTAACAACATTAATTTTACAGATATTGATGGTGCTATTGCTACTATTTATAATGCTCCTTCTGGATTAACAGAGACAACTTTTTACAAAAGACTTGCTAGAGTTTCTTGCAAATCAGATTGGATTGATGCTGCAGAAAGTAATGTTATTTCTGTTACAGTAAACCCAGTTTTAACCCCAACGTTTAATCAAGTGAACCCAATTTGTTTTGGAGAAACATTGTCGGCATTGCCAACAACTGCAAACAACAACATTTCTGGAAGCTGGTCGCCTGCAATTAACAGCGCTGCGACTACAACCTATAACTTTACGCCTTCCAATCAATGTTCGCTTTCTACAACAATGACCATTGTGGTGAAGCATTCCCTTGCTGGAACTATTTCTGCCAATCAAACCATTACTTGGAATGTTGAACCTGATGCTATTACTTTGACCAACAGTTCAGGAGCAGTGCAATGGCAATCTTCTTCCAATGGTGTTTCTTTTTCAAACATCAATGGAGCAACAGGAACTACGTTATTGGGTTCCACGATTGGAGCGTTGACATCTAAGAAATATTTTAGAGCAATAGTAAACGATGGCGGTTGTGGTAATGTAACTTCAGAAGTGCATACGGTAACTATTATTACGACAACCAATATTAAACCTTCATTATGTGGCACTACACTAAGCGCTATGAATACCCAAATCTTAGCGATTATCTATCCAAGTGCTCAAATGTATCGTTTTCAAGTTTCAAATGGATCAAACGTTAACACTTACGAAACTATAAAATACAACTTTGATTTAACAAAAATTGCAGGAACTACTTATGCCACCACTTATGATATTCGTGTAGCAGTTAAAATAAATGGCGTTTGGGGTAATTATGGAACATCTTGTGACGTAACAACACCTTCACTTTCTAGCAATACCATCCTTACAACTAAGCTACAATCTGATTTTTGTGGCGCAACTTTAGCTACTTTAGACACTAAAATTGCTGCAGCAACTATTTTTAACGCAACAGGTTACCGTTTTGAAATCAAAATAGGCGGGGTAACTACAGTATATGATTCAGCAGCTTACAACTTTAGACTTGCAGATGCAGGATTAGCTGCTTATGGCACTACTTATACCATTCGAGTAGCCGCTTTAGTAGGTGGAGTTTATGGAAACTATGGTGTATCTTGTAATGTATCTACACCTGTTCTAGTTACAAATACCGTACCTACAACAACCATTCATCCAAGTTTCTGTGGGGTTACTTTAGCATCTTTAGATACTAAAATTGCTGCAGTTATGGTAACTGGAGCAACAAAAGGTCGTTTTGAAATAACAATAGCCGGTGGTTCGCCAGTGGTTTATGAAGTTGCAGCTTATAACTTTAAACTATCTCAAACAGGCGTTGCTGTACTTTATAATACAGATTATTCAATTCGTGTTGCTGCTTTAGTAGGTGGTGTTTGGGGTAACTATGGGGCTTCTTGCACAGTAACTACTCCTACTCCAATAATAGCTAGATTGAAAGCTAAATCTTTCAACGTTTCAGCTTATCCAAATCCATTTGTTGCAGCTTTTAATTTGAACCTAGAAACTCCAAACAAAGAAGATGTAACTATTGCTGTTTATGACATGATGGGAAGACAAATAGAAAACAAAGTTATAAATGCTAATGAAATTGAAAACACATCTTTAGGTCAAAATTATTCAATTGGTGTTTACAACGTTATCGTTTCTCAGGGAATGAATATAGAAACGGTACGTTTGGTTAAAAACTAGATTAAAAAAGGTCTAATTTCAAAATCTGAAATTTCAAAATCCCTTTAATTGCTTTCGGAATCAATATGCCTCAAAAAGTTAACACTATTTGGGGCATTTTTATGAAAAAAAAGATATTTTTATAATCAGAAATTTTTTTTATGACTATTCACCGCGACAAAAAATGATCTCAAATTTCGTTCGTTCGAATGTTTCTCAAATATTTTATTGATCACGATTGCTGTCGGAAGTATCAGGAGCACAAATAATTATTGGACTCTCGATTTAATTTAGTACATTAAAGTTGTCGCCTAAATTTATTAAATCACAAGAAATGATGTTTAAAGCGACATAGATTTAGACAGCTAAATAGCAACAAAAAAATTAATAGCAAAAAAGACATGAAAAACACTTTTATTGCTGGCTTTATTATGGGCGGATTGATTTCGTTGTATGCCATTTGCGAATATCCAATGGTTTTTGGCGGAGTCGCTTGTCCTTCGACACACTCTCCGATGATTAACAGTCCTAATATTGGAGCTATCGCAGATTTTGATAGCGGTATAGCTCCTAGTTGAAAAATTATCTAAAGTAGAA
>CAIRNC010000484.1 GCA_903879875.1 uncultured Bacteroidota bacterium | reverse complement strand
TGCACCAACAAGTTACTGTAAAAGTGGTTGAAGTGGACGAAGACAGAAAACGCATCCAGTTGACGATGGTTTTATAGAAGACTTTGTTTTTTAGTACAGTAACCTGTATTTTTCTCACTTTTATTTCAAAAAAACTTAGGTTCTCAATTTGGGCAATACTTAAATATAAAAAATTCCGTTATTCTTTGTATCGAATGAGCTATGGAATTAAAAAATGGTTATTTTTGTCTCCATCTTGTTTTTATAGCAATCATTTTTAAAACACATTTTTTATGACGCTTTTCACCATTCTACTTCAATCGGCTGCAGTAACAGATACTGTCGCTTCAACAACAGCCAGTCTAGCCACTAATGCAGCAACCACCGAAAGTGTTTCTTATTTGTCTTTTGTTTTAAAAGGAGGAGTAATGATAATACCCATTATCATCTTACTTTTCTTTTGTTTTTATGTGATTATTGAACGATTTTTATCCATCAAAAAAATGGCAAAGCAAGATAAAAATTTAGTAAATGACATTAAATTACAGCTTAAGGCGGGTAAGTTAGACAATGCCATTATGCTTTGTAGTAGAGAAAAAACAGCTTCAGGAAATATATTAAGAAGTGGTATTTCTATTATTGGAAGACCAGTAAGCGAAATTGAATCGGTGATGGAAAAAACTGCCAACATTGAAATTGCTCAAATGGAAAAAGGATTGGGCTATTTGGGTTTGATTTCAGGAATTGCACCAATTTTAGGTTTCATAGGAACCATTTCTGGAGTTATAAAGATTTTTTATAGTATTTCTGTTACCGAAAATATCAGCATCGGAAATATTTCTGGGGGCTTATATGAAAAAATGATTAGTAGCGGTGCGGGTCTTGTAGTGGGTGTGGTAGCCTATTCATCCTACCATTTGTTCAATATGATGATTGATAGTTTTGTATTAAAAGTACAAAAACAAACCTTAGAAATTATTAATACTATTCAAGAACCATAATATGGCAATCAAGAGAAACAAACGCTTTCATGCAGAAATTCCAACATCATCGTTGAGCGACATCATGTTCTTTTTGTTGTTGTTTTTTCTGATTATTTCTACTTTGGCAAATCCAAACGTAATAAAATTGATGCTTCCAAAAGCGCAAACTAACGAGACGACCAATAAAAATCACATCAGTTTATCTGTAACTGAAGACAAGCATTATTTTCTAGACAAGCAAGAAATTGCTTATGCTGATTTGAAAAATGCATTACAAACGATTACAACGGACAGAAACGATAAAACCGTTATTGTTCGAATTCCTCACGACTTACAAGTACAAGATTTGGTTGATGTACTTCAAATAGGTTCTGACTTAAAATTAAATTTTTCAATAGCCACTTCTAAATAGAGAAGAATTATGGGTAACTAATTGAAAAATAAATTATTATTAAAAATGGTTTTTATGGTTTTGCAAAATATTTAAGTAAATAAACAATTCCAAAATCAAAATATTGCTCAAATGCTAGTTTCACTTTTGGTTTATCTATAAGTATAATTTCTCTCTTTTTAAATTCGTTTATAGCGTTTCTATCTAGGTTTTACTTCATCCAAGCATTGATTTTTTGTTCTAACAAAGCCAAAGGCATTACGCCTGATTCTAATACTTTTTCGTGGAATTTTTTAATGTCAAATTGTTTCCCAAAATGAGCGGTTGCTTTTTGACGAAGTTCTATAATTTTAAGTTGTCCTATTTTATAAGACAAGGCTTGCCCCGGTATGGCCATGTAACGCTCTATTTCGGATGTGATAGATTCTACACTTTCGGCTTCATTTTCAAGTGAATATTTGATGGCTTGCTCTCTGGTCCAACCTTTAGTGTGCATACCAGTATCTACTACCAAACGGATGGCACGGTGCATTTCATCGTTCAACATGCCTAAATATTGATACGGGTCTTGATACAATCCTAATTCTTTTCCAAGGCTTTCGGTGTACAAAGCCCAACCTTCGCCATAAGCACCAAACCAATTGTAACGTCTAAAATCGGGCAAATTGGTATTTTCTTGTTGCAATGACATTTGAAAATGGTGCCCTGGAATGGCTTCGTGCAAAAATAAGTCTTCGTCTTCGAGCACATTATATTCCGCTGCATTGGGCACAGGAACATAGAAAGTACCTGGTCTAGAACCATCTGAAGCACCTTGTTGGTATTCGGCACTTCCCGTTTTTTCTCTAAAAGCCTCCGTTCGTTTTATCACAAAAGCAGTTTTGGGTTGCAATGAAAATAATTTGTCAACATTGGGTTTTATTTTGGCATAAATGGCTTCAAAATGGGCAATAACTTGCTCTGGTTTCGTGAATGGTTTTAGCACTTTGTTGTCTCTTACCGAATTGAAGAATGCTGGTAAATCGCCTTTAAAACCTACTTGCACTTTCACTTTTTCCATTTCTAATTTCAAACGGGCTACTTCTTTTAATCCCAATTCGTGAATGGCTTCGGGTTTCATATTGGTAGTAGTCCATTGTTTTGCCAAAGTGGTGTATAAGGCTTTTCCAAAAGGCAAACTCCCGATACCACTGGTCGATTTTGAAACAGGGAGGTATTGGTTTTGAAGAAAGTCCACCATTTTTTGGTAGCGAGGCATTAATTTTTCGTTGATAACAGCAGCATATTGAGTGGTAAAAGCTGTTTTTGTAGCGTCTGAAAAAGTGTTCGGCATTATTTTTATAGCCGAATAAAAGATGTTGTCTTCTACTTTTGGCGTCATCACTTCTTTAAATTGTGGAATGATTTTTAAAGTCAATGCTTTTGGCAAAACTACTCCTTTGTCCATTCCTTTTTTCATATACACCATGCAGGAATCCAACCAATTGCTGTACAAATTCATTCTTTTTAGAAAATTGGTGTAATCTTTCTCTGTTTTAAACGGTTGTGCACTCCTACCACACGCATATTGCGTTAGGGTTAAATGTGTGCCCGAAAACTGATGAATGGGTAATAAATTTGTAGGCTGCAAGAGCATTTCTTTTCCTACCGCTGTTTCCCATTGTATAATTTTGTAACTGTTTTTTTCTTCTTCCTTGAGCTGATTTGTATCAATAGCAGTTAACGCTTTTTCATATTTATCGAAAAATTGTTTTTGAGTCGCTCGGTACCCATCAGTCATTTCTAATTGCAGTTGGTCATTGTAT
>CAIRNC010000483.1 GCA_903879875.1 uncultured Bacteroidota bacterium | reverse complement strand
TTTGCTATTTTTAAAGCAATAAAAGCAGATTTAGTTGAAAATAATTAAAAAACATGACATTTATCATTGTTTGAAAAATCGTATTGAAAAATGAAATTTGTAACCCTAAAAATTTTGAAAATAGCACAAAAAAAATCCGCTTCTCTCGAAACGGATTTTAAAATTTATATTTGAAACTTGTTTATCTTCGATTCATATAAATAGAAACGTAGTATAAAAGTGTAGCAATAGAGCCCAAAGCAGCCACAACGTAGGTTCTTGCTGCCCATGTTAGTGCGTCTTTTGCACCAGCTTGTTCTTGTTGTGTCAACATTCTTTTGTTTTCTAACCATGCCAAAGCTCGGTTACTAGCGTCATATTCTACAGGTAAAGTTACAATTGAAAACAATGTAGTTGCCGCAAAAATGACAATTCCCACAAGTAATAGTCCTGGAAAAGTACGAATCATTAAAATACCTGCTAACAAAATCCATTGCATGTAACTCGAAGCTACATTTACAATTGGCACTAAGTTAGAACGCAACTTAAGCCATTCGTAACCTACGGCATGTTGCACGGCGTGACCACATTCGTGAGCCGCAACAGCCGCAGCCGCAGCGTTTCTTTGATTGTAAACCGCTTCACTTAGATTGACCGTTTTGTCCACTGGATTGTAGTGATCGGTCAATTGTCCTTCAGTTGAAATGACTTTTACATCATGAATTCCGTTGTCTGCTAGCATTTTTTCAGCTATTTCTCGACCTGACATTCCGTTTTGCAATTCTAATTTAGAATATTTTTCAAATTTGTTTTTTAATCGATTGCTTACCAACCAACTTACGAGCATTATGGCTCCCGCTAAAATTAAATAAGATGAACTAAACATATTTTATTGTTTTTGATGATTTATAAATTTGTTATCAAAATTAACGCCATTTTAAAATGGTGTCAAAATGACAATTCTACCGCAAATTTATCTTTTTTTCAACAACTATTTTACTTTGTTAAGATGATTTTATGAACTGATTTTAATTGATCTGTTGCCGTTAAGTTAAGTATATAGGAACCTGTGGGAAGATTTTCAACATCTATTTTAGTAATGTTTGGAGACTTTATTTGTTTGACCAAAACACCATTACTGCTATAAATAGCAGCTTCCACTATAGGAAAAGTGCCTTTTTGAATGTTTAAATAAGAATTGGCAGGATTTGGAAAGACCAGATTTTTAGCATTGTTTTCAAAATCGGTAACACGCAACGGAGCCAAGCCATAAACATTTGATGAAAAAGCTAGCTGATAATTGGCGTCTCCAAAATCAGCAATTAACTTGATAGCGGAGCCTTGCATTTCGCTGATATACATGTTAGTTGCGCCAAAAACGTCTAACAAAATTGTACCATTTTCCTGAACAACCATATATTCGTACTGGATGTCCAAAAGAGTTTGGTCTTGACTACCAACAACCAATTCTAAAAGTGCATCGGAGTTAATTTTTGTTTCTGAAACACTTTTAATATTAATAGACCCAGTAATTGGAAATTGATAAGCTAAATTAACTGTTTTCCAAAGGGAATGGTCATTATTATAAATCATAACAGGAATAATACTTGGAGGAGAAATCATACTGTTTATGAAAATTTTTGAGTCAAAATATTTAACACCCGAATTTTCTAATAAAACCCTACCTACAATTCTTTGATAATTATGTTCTAGGTTTAAGGAAGGTAATTCATATATACTAGTATAAGGAAAAACAGTACTAAATCCAGGTGCTATGTCTACCATTAATTTATTGGAGACCCCTTCTATAACACTAATATTAAAGCTTCTTGCTCCATGAATTGTCTTTAAAACTACATTGTTTTCATTCACAATACTACTTTCATAATCTATATCAGAATAATTATAATAATACGAATAACCAACTTCTAACAACGCATCAGGATTGATTTTTGTTTCCGAAATAAAACAAATTCCTAAATAAAGAGTATTTGCCGGCAAAGGCAAACTGATACTTTTCCAAAGGGTATGGTCGGTATTGTATATTTTGGCTTCACCAGAAATTTTGTCGAGCACATAATATTTTTCTCCAGAATTTTCTAAAACAATTCGTGTTAGATTTTCATAAGGATAGGTGTTTTCAAGCAAAAGTTGCGGTACAGAATAGACTTTGCTACCCAATGTTTGTGAAGTATTTGAAGCTATAATTTTAATAGGCAACCCTGCAATTTCAGAAATATCTACCCAATCGGCATTGGGAATAGTCAATAAAATGGTTCCGTTTTCGGAACATACAATGGTTTCATAAGCACCATTATGGTATTGACTAAAAATAATTTCGATATTGGCATCAGGATTTATTTTAGCTTCCGAGACATGAAAAATAATTGTTCCACTGCTTAACGCTGGCGGTGGAACTGCGGGCAATTGAATCGATTTCCAAAAACTATAATCGGCGTTGTAAAACACCATTTCATTCGTGGCTTTATTGTGCATATAGTATTTTTCGCCAGAATATTGGAGCTTTACTCTCGATACATGCCTTTGATTACCATCAAAAGTATGTTCTAAAGTAATTTGGCCTTTAGCAATCAAAAACGAAAATAACAAAAAAAGAAAGGATGCATTTTTCATAGGGACGCAGTTTTAAGGTTATTCTTCTTTTTTAAGAAATAACCATTCTTTTGAAAAAGTTACAAAATCATAGTAAAAATAATGATAAATTTTCAGATACGATTAGAACTTCCGTTATTTGTGTCTGTTCGGCAGGGCTTTTAATTCTAAAATCTCAGCAATTATTATCACTTATACTATTTGAATATCGACCCCAAAAGGATTAATGCAATATTCGATTAATGCAAAAAAGGCTGTAACCCCTAGTGATTACAGCCTTTTTTTATGTGTATTAAAATATTTACCCCACTAAATTAATCACTTTTCCGGGAACGATAATGACTTTATTTGGTGTTCTTCCGTCCAATTGCTTGATGGTTCTTTCGTCTGCCATCACAATTTCTTGGATTTGCGGAACGGTTAAATCTAAAGGTAATTTAATCGTAAAACGCATTTTTCCATTGAAAGAAACAGGATATTCTTTTTCAGATTCTACTAAATATTTCTCTTCACAAATTGGGAAATCTACGGTGGAAACTGACCCTTCATGACCCAATTGACTCCATAATTCTTCAGCAATATGCGGTGCATAAGGCGAAATTACAATTGCTAATGGTTCTAAAATTTTTCTGTGATTGCATTTTAAAGTGGCCAATTCGTTGACACAAATCATAAATTGTGAAACCGATGTATTGAACGAGAAATTCTCGATGTCTTCCGTAACTTTTTTGATGGTTTTGTGCAATGATTTGTACATTTCTGGTGTTGGCTCGTCGTTAGTTACGATTGAACCATTGTCATCAAAATACAAACGCCATAGTTTTTTCAAGAAACCAGAAACTCCTGTAATTCCGGCTGTATTCCATGGTTTTGCTTGTTCCAATGGGCCCAAAAACATTTCATACAAACGCAA
>CAIRNC010000482.1 GCA_903879875.1 uncultured Bacteroidota bacterium | reverse complement strand
TATTTAAGAACATTAATTTTTAAATATTGAAATTGCCATTGACATTGACATTGCCATTGATATTGATATTGACATTGACATTACCATTTGAAACCTACTTAATCTTCTTCTTTCTATTCGTTTCATAATCCTCAAAAATCATTTCACCGAGTCCTTTCAACCCGGTGTAGAAGGCCTTTCCTTGATTGGCTTCCGTAAATCGGTTTACAAATTGTTGCAAATAAGGGTCGTTGGCTATCATAAAGGTGGTGATGGGAATGTGTAATTTTCGGGCTTGTGCCGCTTGGTTGTAACATTGTTCCACGATGTATTCGTCTAAACCATTACTGTTCATGTAATAGGTGCCGTCTTTTTCGCGCACGCAACTGGGTTTTCCATCGGTAATCATAAAGATTTGTTTGTTGGTATTGCGCTTTCTGCGGAGCATGTCCATGGCTAATTGCAAACCGGCAACGGTATTGGTATGATAAGGACCCACTTTTAAATAAGGTAAATCTTTGATAGCAATAGGCCAAGCGTCATTTCCGAAAACCAGGATGTCGATGGTATCTTTGGGATAACGGGTGGTGATGAGTTCTGCCAAAGCCATTGCTACTTTTTTGGCAGGAGTGATGCGGTCTTCGCCATATAAAATCATACTGTGGCTGATGTCTATCATTAAAACGGTACTCATCTGGGCTTTGAATTGCGCGTCTTCGACCACCAAGTCGTTTTCGGTCAACTGAAATTCATCTACCCCATTGTTGATTTGTGCGTTGCGCAAGCTCTCTGTTAGTGATATGGTATCTAAGGCATCCCCAAAGTTATAGGCTCTAAATTCGCCTGTTTGCTCATCGCCATTGCCTGAATACTTGGTTTTGTGGTTGCCACTCCCCGATTTGTTGAGATTTCCGAAAATATGGTCCAACGCTTGTTGACGGATGGCTCTTTCGGTTTTGGCGGTAATGCCGGTTCCTGATGTGCCGTCGTCTTTGAGTTCTTCTCTGATGTAACCTTTTTTCTTTAAATCCTCAATAAAATCATCGATGGTATAGCTTTCGTCAGTCAGTTTGTATTCGACATCCAATTGGCGTAACCAATCGATGGCTTCGTCAAAATCGCCCGAAGTATGGGTGATTAACTCTTTGAAAATCTCAAAAAGTTTATCAAAAGGCGAAAGAAAGGGCGCTTCGTATTTCTTAAAGAAAAATCCTTTTTTAGTATTGTTTTCCATAATATATAAAAGTACTCTTTAAACGCTAGACCTTCCTAAAACGAATATTAATTTTTAGTTAAAATGGGTTTTAGGGAAGTATTTCGTTGGTAGTAGCAGATTCGTAACTTCGATTCACAACTAGTATTAATTCATCCAGAATTTATCGGATTGGGGGCAATTTTTAGCATATCCTAAAGCCATAGGGTCAAAATGAAGCACCCCAAAAAGATACCAAGCACTAGATGATACTACAGGATTAGTATCGGCACCAGTCCACAATAAATCGGACATATAGCCTGATGCTCTATTGGTTGCATAAGGAATTCCTTTGGTATTGACATAAACGGTACTGTTTACGAGTCCTTTTTCCATTTCAGCTAGATAATAATTGGCTTCGGCGACCATTCCTGCTTTTTGATAGGCTACAACCATTTCGCCTGTGCCCTCATACCAAACGTCGTCTTTATCAATATCAAAACAAAAACCAGCAACGTTGGTAGTTGTTGCGGTAGACATTTTTGTAGTTTCAAAAAGTGTATAGCTGCTGCTTAATGTCGCAACAGGAAAATCTTCAAACGCACAATATCCCCAAGAGAAATTATCTAAAGCATATTGATAATAATTATTAGGATAGGCAATCAAGTATTTATTGGATGTTGCCCAACGGTTTTGTTTTAAAAAATGTAGTAATTTGCTATGAAAAGTATCATATCCCGAAATAGCATTGTAAGCAT
>CAIRNC010000481.1 GCA_903879875.1 uncultured Bacteroidota bacterium | reverse complement strand
ATTGTTAAAAATTAGTATTCCCTTTAAAAACAAAATTATTCTATGAGTTTTCTCGATATATTTTTAAGTGCCTTTTTGCTTTTTGGTTTTTTCAGAGGCATTTGGAAAGGTTTTTTTGTAGAATTAGCATCGTTTGTTTCATTGATAATAGGCGTTTTTGTAGCTATTAAATGTTCTTATTTTGCCAAAGAAATCATTGCAAGCCATGTTTCTTGGTCACCAAAAACAATAAAGATTACGGCATTCACATTGACTTTTATTTTAGTCGTAGTTGGAATTTATGCCTTGGGTAAATTCTTTACAACGGTAGCTAATTTTGCAAGTCTAGGTATATTAAACAAGTTGGCTGGAGGTGTTTTCGGTGTTTTAAAAACGATTTTGATGCTAAGCATTGCATTAAATATTTTTCAAAAAATAAATGTAAACCACACTTTTGCAGCAAAAGCTACTTTAGAAAAATCAATGTTTTATTTTCCTGTTCAAAAAGTAGCTGCATTTATCTATCCTTCGATAGAAGATTGGTACAAAGAGTTAAAATAGTTGCTAAAAAGCCAAGTTGACCAAACTATTTTTTAGTTTTTTTAGGAGAAATGACTACAAAGCTTATTGGATTGAAAATTTGCGGCAACTGCTTTGGGTCATTTTTATAAGTGCTTATTTTACCTTTAACGCACACTGTTTTACCTTTTAAATCTTCGATATTTACTTTTAATTTTTCGTTGTAATTATTGGTAATCACAACGGTAAATTCGTTATTAGGAAACGGCTTGTCGATATTGATGTAATTGGTAAAACTGCCTTCAGAAGCCAATTTAAAAGAGGCTACTTTCCCTACCATATAGACCATTTTATCCATATATCCTTTAGCTTTATCACTTGTTATGGTATCTTGAGAAAAGCTGTTTAACGAAAGTAAAAGAAGTAATGTTATAATTATGTTTTTCATACTTTTTATTTAAAAAAAGTCTAAAAACGCTAGCCAATGACTTGAAATTTTTAGACTTATTATATAATAATTTTATTTTGATTCTTTAATTAAGTAGATATAAACGGGAAAGTGATCACTAAATCCAGGTTCTGAGATGGAGTGCCTTAAGGGATAGCCGGCATATTTACCAAATTTTTCAATCATAAAGGGTTTGTTCCAAATGCCCGCTTTCCAATACCGGAAAGAAGAATAATCTTTTTGAATTAACGTTTCAGAAACCATAATCTGGTCGAAAATATCTCCAGCATCACGATAAAATAAAGAAGAATTTCCGTCTTTAGCCATTTGTTCAAAAGGATTGTAAACGCCAAAAGGTTTTACTTCTTCTTTTTTTAACTTGGCGCCAACACCTTCTTTAACACTCTTATTATAAGTACCGTCATTCAAATCGCCCATCGAAATTATTTTGGCATTTGGATTTACTTTGTATATAGAGTCCATAATTTTTCCATTCATTTTACCCGCAATTTCCCGAAATGGGCTGCTTTTTTTCTCTCCACCAGAACGAGATGGCCAGTGATTTACAAGAACATTTACTTCGTCTCCATCCAAAAGACCAGTAACCAATAGAATATCCCTAGTGTAAACTCTGTCATCTTGAGTTATTTCTATTTTGTCATCCGTAACTTCTTCTTTTTCGTTTTTAGCTTTTTCGTTAGTTTGGTGTTTGTAAATTAATAACGGAATGTTGATAAAGCTAGTTGGTTTGAAGTGCTTTTTTTGATACAAAAGTGCCACATCAATTCCCCTTTTGTCAGGAGAATCAAAATGTACGATTCCATAATCACTATTAATTAATTTTGGTTCTTTGATTAAATCTTCAAGCACGCCTCTGTTTTCTATTTCTGAACCACCGATTAAAGTTGGAGAATTGGCATTTTCACCCGTTCCAATTTCAGAGAGCACACGAGCCAAGTTTTGAAGTTTTTGATGGTATTTTTTTGAAGTCCAGTTTTGCAAACCATTAGGAAGCCATTCTTCGTCATTATTTGGATTGTTGATGGTGTCAAATAAATTCTCAAAATTATAAAAAGCAACAGTATGAACAATGTATTTTTTTTGTTGCGCTTGACCCACAAAAAATGAAGAAAATACAATCAAAACGGCAATAAATTTTTTAATTCTCATAAATCAGATGTTATTTAGCGTGTAAAGTTTAACACAAACTTGGGGGCAAAAGTATATAATATTAATTAATAATGTACATTTGCAGACATTAAGAAATCAAAATTCTTTAAAAAAGACGAATTAAATTAATTTTATTTATGAAAAAACTAATTTTTAGTACCTTATTTGTGTTGTCATTTACTTTGTTATTTGCACAATCAAATACGGGAGTTACGGGTAAAGTGGTCGATTCCAAGACTCAAAAACCCATGCAGAGTGTTATAATTACCATAGAAAACACCAATTTTACGCAGCTAACAACTGCCGATGGAAAATTTCTATTATCAAATGTACCTGTAGGAAATCAATTGTTGCTTGTAAAAAGTGATGGTCACAAAGACCAATTACTTCAAATTGAAATAGTGTCAGGCAAAATTTTAGATTTAGGAACCGTTGTTTCTGAATTAGACATGACTCAAGAACAACAAAATGTGTTAGTTACAATAACGGAATCCAACTTAAGTGACGAAGGTAATGGTTCTGAAGGAACATCAAGTCTATTACAATCTTCAAGAGATGCTTTTTTACAAGCCTCTGCTTACAATTTTGGACAAGCACGTTTTAGTGTTAGAGGTATTGATAATGAATATTCTAATGTAATGATAAACGGTGTTTCCATGAACAGAGTTGGAGACGGTAGACCACAATATGGCGACTGGGGTGGTTTAAATGATGCTACTCGTAATCAAGAATTCACAAATGGCTCAGCTCCCTCAGATTACACTTTTGGTGGGATTGCAGGAACACAAGAAATCAATACAAGAGCTTCTATTTACAGACCAGGAACTAGACTTTCCTTTTTAAATACCAATACCAATTACGCTTTTAGAGCTATGGGAACAATTGCCTCTGGAATGAGAAATGACGGTTGGGCTTATGTGGTTTCTGCAGGAAGACGTTGGGCTCAAGATGGCTATTTTGAAGGCACGAACTATTCAGCAAATTCCTTTTTTGGAAGTGTTGAGAAAAAAATAAACGATAAACACAGCATTAATTTTACAGCAATTTATGCTCAAAATGCAAGAGGAAAAAATTCTCCAAATACTGACGAGCAAACTAGCCTAGCAGGATTAAAATACAATTCCTACTGGGGTTGGCAAAGTGGAGACAAAAGAAATTCTAGAGTTAAAAAGTCTGAAGAACCATTGTTAATGTTAACACACTTTTGGAAATTAAATTCTAAAACATCCATAAACACTACGGTTTCTTATCAAATGGGGCAAATCGGAAATAGCCGTTTGGACTATGCAAAAGTAGATAACCCAGATCCAACCTATTACAGAAAATTGCCTAGTTACTACAACAATTTGTTTACTTATATCAATAACATATCTACATTTACGCCAAATCCAGTTGCTGCTGAAGCCAATCGGGTTAACTTTTTAGCCAACAAGCAATTGAATTGGAATGATATTTATAAAGTTAATGGAGAAAATATCGCAGGTGGAAGTAGAATTGTTCTTTATGAAGACAGAAATGACGAAAATATTTTAACGTTTAATTCCAATCTTTCTTCTCAACTTGCAGACAATATTGTGATGAATGCGGGTGTAAATTATTTGTATTCGCAAACAAAAAACTTTAAAAACATGTTAGACCTTTTAGGAGGAGACTACTATAATGATATTAGTACATTTGGTACTACATCAAACCAACAGCAATCCGACCTAAATAATCCATTCAGAATAGTTGGGGTTAAAGATCATTATGGTTACAATTACAATATTGAAGCTACGAGGCTAAGCGCATTTACACAATTCAAATTTATCTATAAAAAAGTAGATTTTTATTTAGCACAATCTTTTTCTCGTTCAAGTTATCAAAGAGACGGTTTGTATAAAAATGGATACTATCCAACTAATTCATTTGGAAAAAGTGATAAAATAGAATTTGACAATTTCGGATTCAAAGGAGGACTAACGTATAAAATTAGCGGAAGACATTTTTTAGATTTCAATGGTATATACATGTCAAAAGCACCAAATGCTAAAGACGTTTTCCCAAATGCACGTGTAAACAACTCTAGCATTGATGGCTTAAAAAATGAAACTATTAAGAGTGTAGATGCAAGTTATATCATTAGAGCTCCTAAATTTAAAGCTCGTTTTACAGGTTATTATTCAGAAACCTTAAATTCGACTGATATTAATTTCTATTATGCCGATGGTTTAGGAGGAGAAAATTTGTTTGTTTCAGAAATTGTTACCGGAATAAATAAAAAAATAGAGGTATTGAAGCAGGTTTGGAATATCAACTAACTTCAACTATCAAAGTAACTGGTGTTGCTGCCTATGGAGAATATACCATAACAAACAATCCTGACTTATCATTGACTAATGATACAAATGCTACTGTAAAAGATTATGGAAAAGCCAATCTTACAGGATACAGACAAGCAGGAATGCCACAACAAGCCTACTCATTCGGTATAGAATATAGAGACCCAAAATTTTGGTGGATTGGTGCAAATGCGAATTATTTAGGCGATAACTATCTTGATGTAGCAAATATCAAAAGAACGACTAATTATTATACTAGTAATGATCCAGACGTAATAGTTGACCAAGCGAAAGCAGACAGTTATTTGAGACAAGAAAAATTTGATTCTTTCTTTTTATATAATTTAGTTGGCGGAAAATCATGGAAAGTAGATAAATACACCATTGGACTTTTTGCTAACGTAAATAATGTTTTGGATTTCACATACAAAACAGGAGGTTTTGAGCAATCAAGAAACGCCTCTTATCAAAATGATAACGAAGACCACACTAGTGGAGGACCGTTAGTTTTTGGACCTAAATACTTTTATGGATACGGTAGAACCTATATGTTAAACGTTTATTTAACTTTTTAAAAATTGAACATTATGAAAAATACAATTAAAAACCTTTTTATAGCTTCGTTGTCTTTTGGGCTATTAACAAGTTGTGTTAAAGAGACCTATGATGTTCCTGTTCAGGACGAATGTGTGAATCCTGGGTTAACAAAAACAAAGGAAGTAGCCAATTTATATACTATGTCGCCTTCTGATGGTTCAACACTCGTTTATTCCAATTTAGTTAATGGAGTAGAAGTTCCTGAATATGTTGAAGCAATCGTTATTTCTAGCGATGAAGGAGGAAATTTTTACAAAAGTATGTATTTACAACCTTTAGATGGGTCAAAAGGATTTAACTTTTCAGCTGAAATTGTTAATGCTTATACTAAGAAATTACAACCAGGTAAAAAAGTATTCGTAAAATTAAATGGTTTAGCTTATGCAAATCCAGCTAGTTACGGAAGAGGACTTATTCTTGGTACGCCTCCAACAGCTCAATATGCGGTGGATCGAGTTCCAGAGCTTGCTTTCAAAAACTATATAATTCCTTCTTGCGATATATATAATGAAGATGATATTATTCATAAAATTACATTAGCTCAAGCTACAAGTTCTGACACTTATCTGAACACTTTGGTTGAAATTGATGATGTACAATTTGTAGTTGATGGAGGTTATTATGACCCAAACAGAACAGACAATTTTGATTCAAGTGTATATATCACTAACGGAACAGGTCAACTTGCTGTTAGAACCAGCCGATATGCCAATTTTGCAGGATATTACACACCATCAGGTAGAGGTAAAATTAGAGGAGTTTTGACTAAATATGGAACAGGTTCAAATCCTTACCAAATTATTTTAAGAACAGAAAGAGATACGAGATTAATGACGAATCCTCGTGTTGACTCTGCAACTCCAATTGTTGGTTCCAATGCAGGAACCTTTTCAGGTAATTTTACGGAAACATTTGAATCCTATAATACCTCTCAAACTAATTTTCCTAACTACATCAATGACCCAGTTATTGGATCTAGATATTGGGAAACAAAAATATTTAGCAATAATAAATACATTCAGTTGACTTCTTTTGGTTCAGGAAGCGCAAATAAATCCTACTTTTTTGTACCTGCAGACCTAACGGCGGCATCTAATTTTTCATTCAAATCTAACGTTGGTTATTGGACAGGAGCTGTTTTAAAAGTATATTATATTTTAGCTTCTGATTATACAGCGGGGGGAATTTTAAATGCGTCAAAATTAGTTGATATCACACCAAATTTTACTTTACCTAGCGGACCGTCTACAGGTTATGGAACAACCTTTACTTCAAGTGGTAATTACTCCATTCCAGCAAGTGTAACAGGAAATGGATATTTTGTTTTTGAATATGCAGGGGATGCAAATTCTAGCCCTGTTTTAACAACAACAATTCAAATAGACAATATTACAGTTAATTAATTTTCTGTAAATTTTTACAATAAAAAAGGCTTCCAAATGGAAGCCTTTTTTATTGTAAATTCAGTTGTAACAGCATAATCTATGTGCTATTTTATTTCTTCTAAGACATAGTAATCAGTTAAGAGAAATTGGCCTACAACAGTAGTGTTTTGCATCACGAAACAAAAAAATAAACCTTTGTTTTTTTTGATACAATATCAATTGTAAATATTAAATTTGTAGCAACCTAAAAAGTGAAATTTGAAAATCTTTAATTCCATAGCATCTTATAAAAGTGCAAAAAAGGCAATAGTTACTATTGGCACTTTTGACGGTGTGCATATTGGACATCAAAAGATTATTGAAAAGTTAACTCAAAAAGCCAAAAATTTAGATTGCGAAAGTCTCGTACTTACTTTTTTCCCTCATCCTAGAATGGTTTTACAAGGAGATTCCGACATAAAATTATTGAATACCATTGACGAAAAAGCATTATTACTTGAAAAAGCAGGAGTGGACAATTTAATTATCCATCCTTTTGATCAAGCATTTTCGAGATTAACTGCCGAAGAATTTGTTTCTAAAGTACTTGTTGATGCGTTTCATGTAAAGAAAATTATTATTGGACATGATCATCGATTTGGAAGAAATAGAACCGCTACCATAAATGATTTAGAATTGTTTGGAAAACAATTTGATTTTGAAGTTGAACAAATTTCTGTTCAAGAAATTAACGAAGTTGCGGTAAGTTCAACAAAAATTAGAACCGCACTTGAGTCTGGTAATGTAGTCTTAGCCAATACATATTTAGGATACGAATACCTATTGTCAGGTATTGTAATTCGTGGGAAACAGTTAGGAAGAACTATTGGATTCCCGACAGCTAACATTCAAATACAAGAAAGTTACAAACTTATTCCTAAGCAAGGAGTTTATATTGTAAAGAGCTCCATTAACGATAATGTTGTTTATGGCATGATGAATATCGGATTTAACCCAACTGTTAATGGAACAAAGCTATCTGTTGAAGTTCATTTTTTAGATTTTGATTCCGATTTATATGATAAAACACTTGTAATTTCTGTTTTGGAAAGAATAAGAGAGGAACAAAAATTTGAATCAATCGATGACCTAAAAAAGCAATTAAAACGAGATAAGGAATATGTTATTTCCTTTTTAAAAAATCAATTTATATAATAGGAATTTCCTATTTTTGAATTCAAATT
>CAIRNC010000480.1 GCA_903879875.1 uncultured Bacteroidota bacterium | reverse complement strand
TTCCTTTCCATTGGTATTTGCCAAATAGAGCATATAGAACAACGGCTGAACTAAAAAAAGGATAACAAATACTGCTTAAAAGATAAAAGCAATTTCTTGTTTTAAAAAAGTGATTTGTTTTTTTAATTAATACAAAATCAAGACTACATTTTAGTACAAAATAAATTAGAATATTTTGGTATTGAATCCAATCGAAAAACAACAAAAGGGGACTTAGAACTAAACAAAAATTAGTACTAAAAACTAGTATTCCTAATCCTTTAGCAAAAAAACTAGTATAAGAAACTGTTTTTGAAGCCCAGCGCACTTGTTGTTGAAAAACAGTATTCCAATTGGTTAAAGATTTTGTTGTAACAATAGCATTCTCAGATTTTAAATAGTGTACTTTTTCAGGGAATTTTGCAAGTGCTTTTTGTAATAAAAAAACGTCATCACCACTTGCAATTGCATTGTTTCCATCAAATCCATCTAGTTGAAAAAACAAATTTTTGGTATAAGCAAAATTTGCTCCGTTGCACATAAACCCTTTATTAATGCCAAAACTTCCGATAGTTGCACCCTGTAAACTGGTCAAATTCAATTGCTGAAAATGATGTAAAAATGAATTTCCGAATTTGTAATTTACTGCTGCTGCAATCATGGAAACTTCGTGATTTTGAATGTAATTATCTATCGTCAACAACCAATTTTCAGACACTTCACAATCGGCATCGGTGGTGATAATCCAATTGTTTTTAGCCGATTGTATTGCGGTTTGAATCGCATCTTTTTTTGGAGAATTTGAAAGGCGATTGTTTTTTAAGATGGAAATGGGAAATTGAAAACTCGGAACTTGAAATTGGAAACGAGATTCATCATCAACTAAAATAACTTCAAATAATTCGATAGGATAATTTAATTTGGAAATGCTGGCTAACAAAGGAGGTAAATTAGCTTCTTCATCTCGAAAAGGAACAATAATCGAGAAAGTTGTTTTGGGCAATTTTGTGTTGCATTCGTAGTTTTTTACTTTATTGAATCCTAAAATCAGTAGGCTAATAACAAGCGCATAACCAATTATTAAAAAGTAAAATATATATAAAATCAGTTCCATTTGGGTTTGAATTTAAGTACAAAATAACTGCCAATGACTATTGGGAGAACCACATTCAAAAACCACATGAGTGTGCTTACAAAGATGACAATCCATTCATTTACACCAAATTTTGAAAAGAAAAAAACAGCAATACTTCCTTTGACCGCAAAATCCAAAAACTGAAATGTGGGTAGGGCAGAAGCCAAAAAATATACGGTTGCGATGAGTCCCATCAAAGTAAAATAAGGCAAATCGACTCCAAATGCTAAAAATAAAAAATAATATTGATGCGAAAAAATCAAGTAACGGCTTAGGGCAAACCAGTTGTTTTTAGCATGAATCCTTTTTGGGATTTCATTGATTTTTTCTAGAAGTTTTTCTAGCGAATACCCTTTGATTGTCACTTTTTTAGATAAAATCGAAAGCACTATAATAAAAAGACTCAAAGCTAATATTCCTATAGACCAAATCCAATATCCTATTAGAAACAAACCTAAAGTGCCAAATAGAATTGTCAAAATCATTTGAATTCCATTGCAAATTAGATTTAGAAATACGATTTTCTTGGTGTTGCTTTTTTTGAAATAAAGTGCTTTTCCTGCATATTCGCCAATGCCGTTGGGGGTGAAAATCCCAGCCGTTAAGGCACTCAAGACTTGTTTAGCTGCTTCGCTAATTGTTATCTCAT
>CAIRNC010000479.1 GCA_903879875.1 uncultured Bacteroidota bacterium | reverse complement strand
TGTTTTTAAAAAGTTTCATGATATTTAAAAGCTATCGGTTGATAATACCGTTGGTGCTCCTGGATATTGTACATCGGCATTGTCTTCGGCGGTAATGAAAATTTTAGTTGGTTTAAAAGACGTTACGGTTTCAAATGACGCTTTTAATTTTGATGACATCATACTAGAACCACTTTTGATTTGACCAATATTTTTGGTGCTATTCTCGTCGGTTATCATCCAAATTACATAGGCGTTTTTTGGAGGTTGTATGCGATTGACTTCCGCTAAATTTTTTATTTCAATTTTTATAACATAATTTTTATTGTCGTCTTTATTAACTTTTACATATCCCTGAGCAGCTGGTACGACAGAGGAATTTAAAAAAGTTACTTTTTTAGAGCAAGAAGTAAAAGCGGCTAAAAAGAAAGTGAATAACAGTCCGCTTAAAATGTTTTTGGTGTTGAGATTTAATCTTAGATTTTTCATTTTGAGTATATTTATTAAAGTATTGTTTAAATGTTTTTAGTATTTGAAATCCAATTCACTGCAAAAAACAGTGAATTAGAGGATTTCAAAAACCGTTTTTTATTGAGCTATCAGTTTACCTGATTGGATGATAGTGTCATTGCTAATTACTTTATAGAAATACAATCCTTTTACCAATTGACTTGTTTCTAAAGTAGTCGCTTGTTTTGTGATTTGTGATTTCAATATTTCTCTACCTAAAGTGTCATATAACACTACTGTTGCATTATTAATTCGAGAGATGTCGTTAATTTCAATTGTCAGAAATGAACTAAAAGGATTTGGATAAATGGCTATAGCATTATTTGGGTTTTCATTTATTGAAGTACCTAAATTGGTGCAACCTAATGGCATTGTAGCCGTAATTGCATTGGTCAACATAGAACCCGCAGTTGTAAATGCTCTTCCAGATAAGTTAACCCCTGTTTTTAGAGCTACTGCCCCGTTATTACAAATAATATTTCCTTTAAAAATGGAGTTTTCGTTAATTTCTACCGCTCCATCAATTTTCCAATAAACGTTTTTAGCTTGAGTTCCATTTGTTAAAACAACATTTGAAAAAGTACTTGTTGTTAGCGCGCCATAAACTTTAATAACAAATACCGCGTTAGCATTGCCTTGGGCATCAAGAAAAAGGGTGTCAGTAAATACTGTTGCTGCATTCAGCAAATACGTGTGTGGTGTTAATACCAAATTGTTTCCAAATTGGGCAGGGTAAAGCAATTCAATATCAGCTGGAAGTGTGTTTAAATAGGTGTAAACATTCAATAAATCGGCAGCACAAGCTGCTGTTGAAACATCAGGAATTGGGTGAATTAAACCGTTTACATTAATGGCATCAAAACCAGTTGTTAAACCTACGTTTGTACCAACATCGCCTTTTATTGTGCTCACCCCTGCATTAGTAGTTTCACCATTTGCAGAAAAAAGCGTGTAGCAAATAGCCGAATTTAAATTGGGTGCTGTTGGTCCATTTAAAACTGGACTTCCGCAACCAATGGGAGTATAAACTAAAAGTCCGTCAGTTGTTACGGCTCCATTTGTAGTTAGGGCACGACCTTCAAGCGTAGTTCCAGAATTCATATTTATGGCTCCGTTATTGGCAACTATCGTTCCTTTCATTGCTGTTCCTGATGCCAAACTAACCAAACCTTCTATTTTCCAAAATACGTTACACGCTTTTGCGCCATTTTGCAAAACTACTTGAGCATCAGCTCCAGATGAAAAAGCGCCTTGAATTTGAAAGATAAAAACAGCATTGGCATTACCTTGAGCATTTAGAATTAAATTCAAATTCAGAGTGGTTGCACTTGAAATGGAATATACGCCAGGAGTTATAATTTGTCCATTTCCCAGCAAGTTAGCAACAAAGAAAGTTGGAGTTGTAGCATTTAATGTATTGTAAGCTGCTAGTACATTTGAAGCACATTGTGCCGATACCCCATCACCTTCGTGCATGACACCATTCACATTTCCAAAACCTGTATTGGAGCCGCTGTTTGTACCAACATTTCCAGTAACATGGGTGATTCCTGTATTGGTCACGGCACCAACAGAAGTAAATAGAGCAAAGTCGGAAGCCATCCCTAAAGAAGGTTGACTAAAGCAAACCATAGGTAGCAAAAGAGCTACTGCTATTGCATTAAGTATTAAATTTTTCATTGTTTCATTGTTTTAAGGTGAAAGAATTTTCACAATACAAAGTTGAGCAACAATGAAGGGGTATATGTTATATAACTTTTAGAAACATTTATATTATTCTTACCTTTAATTTATGTGATACATACAAAAAAAGGTGAAGAAATAGAGGATTGAATGCAATAAGAAGGAGTTCAAATTGACAAATGGTTGATAAGAAAAAAGCAAAAAACCATCCTTTTATGACAGCCTCTTGCTTTTTATAGAATTACGGAGTAATTAAAAATAAAATTACTTTTTAAAAAATATTTCAGGATAGACAATCAGTTTTAGTATATAAATTGGAGCATTTAAAGTGGCTCGTAGTCTTTCTTTTGGATTCAAAATGTTGCGATAGCCAAAGCCGGTTCCTAATCCAACCCATGGAAGTACTTTGTAATCTACTTGTGCTGAAACTTCATTAACAAATAAATTAGCACTAAAGTCACTTACTATATCTTCGTTGATTTCTTTTACAAAATTTGGTTTTCCAAAACCGATTTGCTCGGTAGCAAAAACCTCCCAATGTTCACTTTTATAAAGAATCCAATCATTGAAAACACTGAAATACCAAAAATTTATTTTGTTCGTTTCGTAAGTATTCGACTTTTTATTGAAATTTATTACCGTAACTGGATTGGTAATAAAAGAACATCCAAGTCCGAAGCGGGTTAATTTTTTATACTGTAACCCTGCTTTAGCTCCAAAAATGACAATATCATTTTCACTTATACTAGAAAATCGATTGTCAAATTGAAAAGCAAATTTCCATTTCTTTGGCGCTTCTTGTGCGTAGCTTGAAATAGAAAAAAGAAGTAATAACAAATAGGTAAAGCGTATGATTTTCAACACTTATAATAGTTTTAATATTGAACTCTTTGGACAAATTTAGATGTAAAAGGTTTAATAGCCCATTTACTTCTTTGGAGGATTATTTTTGTCATAATCCTTGGTTTCTTTTCGGATTTTCATTGGCACGTTGGGCTTGGTATTTTCTTTTTGGCTTTCTTTGACAATCTTGTCATTCAACTCTACCTCGTCTGCTGGAAAAATGTCATCTTTGGTTGCAATTCGTTCTTCTCCTCTCCAAACAAAACCTCTAAGTTTTCGAGCATTTTCGGGGTAATCTTTCTCGGGATACGTCGTGCTTTCAATGTTTTTAAAAGACGTTAACGTTCTGATTTTATTGTCTTCTATTTTCATATTGATGCGGCTGCTGAGCTTTTTTTCAATACCTATTAATTCTTGTTTGTCGTAAGCATAATAAATCACCTCGGTATTTTTTATAATATCAACTTCATACAGCTTATTGTCTCTGAACTTGCCATACAAATTCAATCCTTTTACTTGATTGTAGCCCGTTCCGAGTGAGTCTTTGGAAATTAGAAACGCATTGTTGAGCACTTTGAGCGAGTCTAATTTTTGGGTATTGTTGTTACCAATAAGATGAATCACGTCGCCAGTCATTTGGTTTTCGCCGTTCCAAAGTACGGGTCTTCCAATGAGTTTGGTCAAAGCCATTTTGGTGCTGGAATGAATCGAATCACATTTGCCACTCAAATCTTTTTTGAAGAAACGGGCGTTTTTATAAGCTCTCATGATGCGATTTTCGGGTTTTCCGGTAACCATCAATATTTTGCCGTGGATGTAAACAGAATCTTTCTCCACCAAATTAATCGCTACGGCATGTTTGGTTACAAACATCGAATCTTTTTGTTTGTACATTTCGGCATAATGCCCTTTGACAATGCCTTTGTTAATAGTATCTGTAATGATTACATTATTGGTTGCCGAAGCAAATTCCTTGATACGATCGTAATACAAACTATCACCTTCAATACGTCGATCGTTGTATTTGATATAGGATTTACGAAGAAAATG
Source organism: uncultured Bacteroidota bacterium (assembly GCA_903879875.1). GTDB lineage: Bacteria > Bacteroidota > Bacteroidia > Flavobacteriales > Flavobacteriaceae > Flavobacterium. The sequence continues at coordinate 3,546 of CAIRNC010000479.1, read as the reverse complement.
CCCTGTATTTTTCTTGCTGTTATAAAAACCATTTTCGGTATAAATAAAATTATCCTTGCCCGTAATGGTGGAAGGACCAAAAAGATAAGCATGGCCCGAGTTGTTGTAGTAGTCCAAATGATTGGATTTTATCACATATTTGGGATTGGTAACCGTTACCGCCGTCAAGAATTGAAACTTCTTTTGAGCAGCATAATAGGTTCCCGATTTGCTTTTTAGCGTGTTTTCTTTGTTTACAATAACCCCGTTCGATTTATAATAAGCTTTTTGTTTGTTGCGGTCCAAATGAATGGTGTCGGTTTTCAAATTCATGTCGGGCGAATGCAAAACAGGATTTCCTGTGGCAAAAGCCTGTTTCAAATTCCCATTGTATTCCGCATACGAACTGTTTAAAAACAAGGTATCGCCTTGCACAATTTGCACTTCGCCAAACGCTTTCAGGTAGTTTTCTTTTTGAAAAAAATAGGCTTTGTTGCAGGTAATAATAGCCCCATCGTGACTGATTCTCACATTGCCTGTAAGCAAAAACGCATCGGGAATGTCCGATTGGTTGACATCTCCAAAGTCAGAATGTTCTATTACAATTTGCTTTGGGCTTTGTGCCAAAACGGTTGGAAACATAAAAACAGCGCATCCCAAAACGATCCAAAAGAGTAACTTTTTCAAAGTGTTTTAATTTTTGCCAAATTTAGCTAAAATGTTCAAAGGTTTTTTTATTTTAATTTTAATTTAACCCATCAGTATTTTTAAACTGTCAACCCTTGCTTTGCCCTCAGATAACACTTGTTGATTTTTAAAAATCTGCAATCAAAAATCTTTTTTACTCTTTCACAAACTTATTCACAAACACTTCCTCGCCCGAGAACGCTTTGATGAAATACAACCCACTAGCGAGTTGTTCAACATCGACTTGCGTCGTGTTTTGGGTTTGCTCCAGCACGGATTTGCCCGTGCTGTCGGTGATAATTATTTGGTTAAAGCTGGTGTTGTTTGGGGTTTGTAACTGCAACAAGCCTTTGGTTGGATTCGGATAAAGCGTTAACACTTGATTATTGAAAGTACTGGTGGCGAGTTCTGGTCCTAGTTTGACTACCCAAGCATCGTATCCGCCATGATTACCTGATACATTACCATTGGTAGAATAGGTTTCTCCCGTAATGATATAACCTCCATCAGCAGTGGGTTGAATACATGTTGCTGAATCATAACTTGTGCCCCCCAAACATTTTTGCCATTGTATCATACCTATATTGGAAAGTTTGACAACCCAAACATCACCTACTCCATGATATCCTGACACGTCACCATCGTTAGATTGTGTATATCCTGCTATAATATAGCCTCCATCGGTAGCGAGTTGAATGCTATAAGCATAATCATAACTTGTTCCACCAAATGTTTTTTGCCATTGAATATCTCCTAAAAGAGATAGTTTTACTACCCAAGCATTAATCCCTCCATTACTTCCTGTCACATCACCATCAATTGAAACAGTATACCCAGTTAAAATATAGCCTCCATTTTGTGTTTGTTTAATGCTTTTAGCATGATCCTCAAATGTTCCTCCCAAGGATTTTTGCCATTCTAGGTTGCCTGAACTCGAGAGTTTGACTACCCAAGCATCAACACTTCCATGATTACCTGATACATTACCATCGTTAGAACCCGTTGTTCCTGCGAGAATAAAACCATTATCAGAAGTTTGTTGAATACTACTAGCGAAATCATTTGCTGTTCCTCCAAAACATTTTTGCCATTCCATGTTGCCAGAATTTGAAAGTTTTACAACCCAAGCATCTCCATTTCCATGATTTCCTGAAACATTACCATCATTTGAATTGGTTTGTCCCGCCAAAATATATCCACCATCAGTTGTTTGAACAATATTTAATCCCATTTCGTTAGAGGTACCTCCTAATGCTTTTTGCCATTCAACAACTCCTGAAGTGGAAATTTTTACTATAAAATAATCCCCATCTCCATCAATACCTGATAAATTTATATCGGAAGAAGTTGTAGTTCCAATCACAATATAGCCACCATCTGAAGTTTTTTGAATAGCATTAAGATTATCATCAAATACTCCTCCCAGTGTTTTTTGCCATTGCAATATTCCTGCATTTGAAAGTTTCACAACCCAGCCATCATGAAAACCATGATTTCCAGAAACATCGCCATCATTAGATTCGGTTGTTGAACCCGCTATAATATAGCCTCCATCTGTTGTATTTTGAATGGCAGAAGCCATTTCAATTCCTGTCCCTCCCAAGCATTTCTGCCATTGTATCGCTGGGGCTTGTGCAAAAGAAAGTGTGCCAATAAGGTAAAGGGTTAAAAAGGTAATTATTTTTTTCATGGGGTGTGTTGTTTTCCCCTCCCTCGACCCTGTCCGAAGGAGAGAGAGCCGATTGTGGAGTGTTGTTGTATTTGTTATTGATATTATTATTGATATTGTAATTGTTATTGCAGTTGATAAGGCTAATGTAGTTAAAAAATCTTTTTATTTAAAAATACGATTCCATTTCTTGCATTTTCATGGCTATCGTGTTTATTGCAAAGTGAAAAGCAGTGCGTTTGAAGTATTTTTATTTTATCCTGAACGCAGTGCGTTTTAGGCATTTTAATTTTGGGATGAACGCAATGCGTTCGAGATATAACAACACCATTTTACTGTGAAATTACAGGAAATATTCCGAGAAGATTTCTTTGTTATTTAAAAATTGAACACCCTTAATCGATTTGGCTAATACCAATAAAAGCAGCTATTCCCCAGTTACCAATCCATCTATAGTGTTTTTTAAAAACGAAGTCGAAAGATAGCCTGTCAAATGGGGTTGGTTTAGCAACAAATCATTTGGATTTAATTGCCACTTTTTGTAGAGCGTTTCAATTAATGCGGCAATTTTTTCAACATTATCCACTTCTGACCAATACGGATAATCGTCGCCCAATAAGCGTCGGGTTTCGCTATAATAGGGCGCTAATAGCAAAATCGTTTTATTCGCCTCTACACAATGTGGAAACTTAGCTGGTAGAAAAGGACTAATTTCTGATTTTGATTCTAAAATTATATTAACCGTAGTTTGTTTTTGTAACAAATAGACTTCGTTGAAAGCAACACTTTTATTGAGAATATTAATTTCAGGAAAGTCAATTTCGTATTGTTTTAAAAGGTATTCATGAGACGATGCTGGACCAATTACATGCAAAACAGCCTCTTTTCTTGCCTCTGGATTTTGTTGCAAAAACAAAACAAATCCGTCTAATAATCCTTTAGGCGAACGCTCTTTTAATAAATTTCCAGCATGTAGCAAGTTGAATTTTGAAGAGTTAAAATAAGAAGGCAAAGATGTAGATTCCAATTCGTAGTTTGTAATTTGATGCGGAATTAGCACACCCGTTTTTAGAAATTCCGGAAAATAACTTCCCATCCATTCCAACAACAATTGACTCGGAAAAGCACTGAATTTTGCCTTTCGAGCTACCTTTCTAAAAAAATCTTCTTTGAATTTGTAACACGATTCAACATAATTAAAAGGTCTTGGG
>CAIRNC010000478.1 GCA_903879875.1 uncultured Bacteroidota bacterium | reverse complement strand
GTTCCTGAATATTCTCTATAAGTAACTTTATTAGTAGCATTAATAGTCAGTTCTCTAGGCACACCGTCTGCTGTAATTTCGTTTGGAAAACTGCTTTCCGGAATTTGAAGTATAAAGGCTCTATTTTCTTTGTAACTGTAAACATAAAAACTAGTAGCGTTCCCCGAATTACAGGATTTCACAGTAGGAGTGGAGAAATCAAATGAAACAACATCAATATTTCCGTTATCGCAACTGTAGAATACTAATGACAAAAGCAATAAGGCTAAAATCTTTTTCATGTCTAAATTATTTGCAACAAAAATAAACAAAAAAACTAGAAATTATAATCGGATATTCATAATGAATTCACAAACCGAAAATTCATAACTTTGCAACAATGAAAAAGGTATATTTAGATAACGCAGCTACAACGCAAATCCGTTCAGAAGTTATTCAAGAAATGACTAAAGTAATGGTTGAAGATTATGGAAATCCTTCATCGACACACCAATTTGGAAGAAGTGCCAAAAACCTTTTGGAACTCTCTCGAAAATCGATTGCCAAACAATTAAATGCCACAGCACAAGAAATTGTCTTTACTTCATCAGGGACCGAGGCTAACAATTGGATTCTTAGAAATGCCATTCTTAATCTAAATGTGAAGCGATTTGTTACTAGTAAAATCGAACATCACGCTGTTTTACATGCACTTGAAGCACTTCAAAAGGAGTTTGCTATTTCCATTGATTATGTAAATATTCGTTCCAATGGACAAATAGACATTTCACATTTGGTTACTTTGTTATCCGATGACGCTCCCACTTTAGTTTCGTTAATGCATGTTAATAACGAAATTGGAACTATTTTAGATATTGATAAAATTAGCAGAATTTGCAAGCAACATAATGCCTATTTTCATTCGGATACCGTACAATCTGTGGGAAAAATAATTATTGATTTACAACAAACTCCGGTAGATTTTATAGTGTCGAGTGCCCATAAATTTCACGGACCAAAAGGAATTGGATTTGCTTATATCAAAAAAGGTTTGCCAATGCGTCCGTTGTTTTTTGGAGGCGAACAAGAAAAAGGATTGCGTCCAGGCACCGAATCCCTGCACAATGTGGTAGGAATGGCTAAAGCATTAGAAATTTCGTATACTAATTTAGATAATGAAAGCAGTTTTATTGCCGAACTTAAAAACTATTGCATCACTCAGTTAAGCACCTTTTTTCCAGATTTTATTACTGTTGGCGAAAATTGTTGTGTTGGAATTCTCAATGTAATTTTGCCAATTCCTCAAGAAAAAGCAGCAATGCTTTTGTTTCATTTGGATATGAAAGGAATTGCTGTTTCTAGAGGAAGTGCGTGTCAGTCAGGCAGTAGTAAACCTTCACATGTTTTAGCAGAAATTCTAGATTTAGAAAACAGCAATAAACCAAATTTGCGAATCTCTTTCAGTTCATTTAATACAAAATCCGATATTGATTATTTGATGGCTAGTTTAGTTGCAATTGCTTTGTAAAATTCTGTTATTTTTCAAAAGAATAAATTAATAAACAATTTAGGCTTGCTTATTTTTAAAAGGAGTTCAATATTTTTTCCGCTTGCGCTCACTATTCCATAAAAGGGTTTACCGTGCTATAATAATTCATCTGACAACTTGTCATATTTGCTCAAATTGCATTATCTTTGCGTTGCAAAAAAAGCAACAAAGGAATAAGAATGGAAAAGCATATTGACGAGAACAAACAAGGGGAATCTTTGGTTTTGGAATTCAAACCAGAAAACACCAAAAAACTATATATTGAAAGCTACGGTTGCGCCATGAACTTTTCAGACAGCGAGATTGTAGCTTCTATCTTAACGAATCAAGGATATAATACTACACAAATTCTAGAAGAAGCCGATTTGGTTTTGGTCAACACTTGTTCTATTCGAGACAAGGCAGAACAAACGGTGCGCAAACGATTGGAGAAATACAATGCTGTAAAACGCATCAACCCTAAAATGAAAGTAGGCGTTCTCGGTTGTATGGCTGAACGATTGAAAAGTCAGTTTCTTGAAGAGGAAAAGATTGTTGACCTAGTTGTAGGGCCTGATGCTTACAAAGATTTACCTAATTTATTAGCCGAAGTGGAAGACGGACGTGACGCCATCAATGTGATTTTGTCAAAAGACGAAACTTATGGTGATATTTCACCAGTACGATTGAATACGAATGGGGTTTCAGCCTTTGTTTCCATCACTCGGGGTTGTGATAATATGTGTACGTTTTGCGTAGTCCCTTTCACACGAGGCAGAGAACGCAGTCGTGAACCACAAAGTATCATGAAAGAGATTCAAGAGTTGAGCGATAAAAACTATAAAGAAATTACGCTTTTAGGGCAAAACGTAGACAGTTATTTGTGGTACGGCGGCGGATTGAAGAAAGATTTTGTGAATGCCACCGAAATGCAAAAAGCAACTGCAGTCGATTTTGACCAATTATTAGAAATGGTGGCTGTGGGTTTTCCAAAAATGAGAGTCCGTTTTTCGACTTCCAACCCACAAGACATGCACGAAAGCGTTTTGCACGTGATTGCCAAACATCCTAACATTTGCAAACACATTCACCTGCCTGTGCAATCGGGAAGCAACAGAATACTTAAGGAGATGAATCGTTTGCATACTCGAGAGCAATACATGCAGTTGATTGACAAAATACATCAAATTATTCCGGAATGTTCGGTGACACAAGACCTCATCGCTGGTTTTCCAACCGAAACCGAAGCCGATCACCAAGACACTTTGAGTTTGATGGACTACGTGAAATACAGTTTTGGTTATATGTATTCCTATTCCGAAAGACCGGGAACCTTGGCTGGACGCAAAATGGAAGACGATGTACCCGAAGCAACGAAACTGAGACGTTTACAAGAAATTGTAGATGCACAACGCCAACATAGCGCAATAAGAACACAAGAATTTGTAGGAAAAACAGTAGAAGTCCTTATCGAAAAAGCATCCAAGAAATCAGAAAACGATTGGTCAGGCAGAAACTCACAAAGTATTGTTGTGGTGTTTCCAAAAGAAAATTACAATATAGGGGAATTTGTAAATGTAAAGATAACCAATTGCACCAGTGGCACCTTGATTGGAGAAGCGGTGGGTTGGAGTGAAATGAATTAAAAAAAGTTTCAAGTTTTAATTGTTTCAAGTTTCAAGTTAGTGAAACCTGAAACCTGAAACTTGAAACCTGAAACAAAATACTATGGAAACAGTACAAAGCATAAAACAACGATTCGAGATTATCGGGAACGACCCGAAACTCAATCGTGCCATTGAGAAAGCCATTCAAGTGGCACCCACCGATATTTCGGTATTGGTAGCAGGTGAAAGCGGTGTTGGGAAAGAGAATATTCCTAAAATAATACATACGCTCTCCCACCGCAAACACGGAAAATACATTGCAGTAAACTGTGGCGCCATTCCCGAAGGTACCATTGACAGTGAACTTTTCGGACATGAAAAAGGGTCTTTTACAGGTGCAACAGGCACACGTGAAGGTTATTTTGAAGTGGCCAATGGCGGCACAATTTTCCTAGATGAAGTAGGCGAATTGCCGTTAACCACACAAGTGCGATTGCTTCGTGTGTTAGAAAATGGCGAATTTATTAAAGTAGGTTCGTCACAAGTACAAAAAACTAACGTTCGAATTGTAGCCGCAACCAATGTTAACCTGTTTGACGCTATCGAAAAAGGAAAATTCAGAGAAGACTTGTATTATAGATTGAGTACGGTTGATATTACGTTACCACCACTTCGAGACCGAAAAGACGACATTCATTTGTTGTTTCGAAAATTCGCGGCGGATTTTGCTCATAAATATAAAATGCCACCGTTAAAACTAGACGAACCTGCTGTTCAGGTGTTGCAAAAGTTCCGCTGGAGTGGTAACATTCGTCAATTGCGAAATGTAGCCGAACAAATTTCGGTTTTAGAAACCAACAGAGACATTACGGCTGCCACTTTGTTGTCCTATCTTCCAACAGAAGGCAGCAATTTGCCATCGGTTATCAAGAATAAAAAAGCGGAAAGTGATTTTAGCACCGAAAGAGACATTTTGTACAAAGTGCTTTTTGACATGAAAAGTGATTTGTATGATTTAAAGAAATTAACTTTAGAATTGATGAAGAATGGTGCATCAAAAGTGCAAGAAACCAATCCTAACTTAATTCAAAAGATATACGGTTCCAACGAAGAAGAAAGTGAAATTGACTTTGAAGAAGAACCAAGAAACGCTGTTTTTGCTAATCCGAGCAACACCAATGATTTTGAAGAAAGCGAAGACAATTATTTGTTTGCAGAAACGGTTGAAGAGGAAGAAGTACTTCGATTGGAACAAAAAGAGATAGAAATGATTAAAAAATCATTAGATAAAAACAAAGGAAAAAGGAAAGCCGCTGCAGACGAATTGGGCATTTCTGAAAGAACATTATATAGAAAAATAAAGCAATTTGACCTTTAATTAAGTATTGTCAATTGAAAATGAATATCTTTGACTTTTAAACACTAATATGAAATACCTACAATATATAATTGTCTTTGTGCTGCTAACGGGTTTTTCCAGTTGCTCCTTTTACAACTTTACTGGAACTGGAAGAATAGATGCTAAAACGTTTCAAGTCAATTTTTTTCAGAACAGCGCGCCTTTAATCGAGCCTGGAATTGAACGTACGTTTACACAACGACTGCAAAATTTAATTCAGAATCAAACTAATCTCAATTTAACCAACACGGGAGGCGATTTGGTTTATGAAGGCGAAATTACCGATTATAGAATCAGTCCAATGACGGCAACTGCCGATCAAAGAGCCGCGCAAAACCGATTGACCATTACAGTTAAAGTACGTTTTACGAATAAAAACAAAGAAACCGATGATTTTGAAAAATCGTTTAGCTTTTTCTATGATTATGATGGAGATGTACAATTGGTTGGTGCAAAATTAACCGAAGCACTCGATGTTATTTATGAACGTATTACACAAGATGTTTTTAATGAATCATTGGCTAAATGGTAGTACACATATAATTATATTATGACTTTGCTTAACTTGTACCAATGCTTTATTTATAGCCACAGATTAAAAATATTCTCACAAATTTTAATAATAAAACTGTAAAAAAATCTTTGAAATCCTTGAAATCTGTGGCAAGACTTTCTTTTGGTATTAGTAACGGACATTCATATATTGAATAACATAAAAACGACAACTTTAAATTAAAATGAACGCTAACGATTATACTTATTTATTAAACAAACCGAATGCTGTCAATGACAAGCACAGTTTGCTTTTGGATAAAATCGTGGATGACTTTCCTTATTTTCAAAGTGCTCGGGCCTTGCGGTTGAAGAATTTATACAATCAAGACAGCTTCAAATACAATTATGCGCTAAAAGTTACCGCAGCACATACTACAGACCGAAGTGTTTTGTTTGACTTTATTACTTCTAAGCATTTTTCTACGGTACAAAAAGCACTTTTTGAAGAAAAAATTGCCAACATCAATAACATCATTGTCAATGAAAGTGAAGTTGTTATAACCAAAAAAGTAGAAGAACCTCAAATTTCTAAACTCGAACAATCGATTCTTACTACAATAAAAGAGGCAACGTCGGGCGAAATACCAGAAACCAAACAACCAGTTATTCCTATTGACGACGCTATAATTGAAGAAAAGCTGGCCATAGGAAAACCTTTAGATTTTGTAAAAGAAGAAAAACATTCGTTTCAAGAATGGTTACAATTATCGAGTTTCAAACCTATCGAAAGAGAGAAACCAGCAATAAAATCAATACATACCTCCATTTTAGAAGAGGAGAAAAATAAGAAATTAGCCATCATCGACCGCTTCATTGAAGCCAATCCGAAGATTTCACCTATAAAGTCCGATACTGTAATTTCAGTAGTTTCTGAACAAACCAATGTGGACAATTCCTTATTAATGACCGAGACTTTGGCTAAAGTTTATTTGGAACAAAAAAAATATAGCAAAGCAATTCAAGCTTATGAGATATTAATTTTGAAATATCCAGAAAAATTTAGTTTCTTTGCAAACCGAATTTCGGATATTAAAAAATTACAACAAAATAACAATTAATAATCAATAGTATGTTTTCAATTTTTTTAGTTTTAATAGCAATAGTTTGTTTTTTACTAATTATAGTAATTATGGTGCAAAACCCTAAAGGTGGTGGATTATCTTCTTCATTAGGAGGTTCAACTCAAATGGGTGGAGTTCAAAAAACCACAGACTTTTTAGATAAAAGCACCTGGACTTTAGCAACTGCTTTGGTTGTTTTAATCTTATTGTCCAGTTTGAGTTTTAACAGTGGAAATTCAGAGTCAAAAATCATTGATACCAATGATGTTGCAACTCCTGCTCCAGTTAAACCTGCTACACCAGCAGCTTCAACTCCAGCTCCAGCAAAACCAACAAGTGCACCTGCTGAAGCACCAAAAAAATAATAGTTTACCTCATATATCAAAATGCCAGCATGACAGTGTTGGCATTTTTTTTATACCGAAGTGTCAGTTTTATTGGCTTGGCACAATTTCTGAAATAGCATTTGCAACAAATTAAATTATAAAAACAATAAATTATTAGTACTATGGCATTACACATTAAACCGCTATCAGACCGCGTTCTTATTGAACCCGTAGCTGCTGAAACAAAAACTGCTTCTGGTATTTTTATTCCAGATACCGCTAAAGAGAAACCACAAAAAGGTACCGTAGTTGCCGTTGGAAACGGAACTAAAGACCACGAAATGACCGTGAAAATTGGAGACAGTGTACTTTACGGAAAATACGCTGGAACCGAATTAAAATTGGAAGGAAAAGATTATTTGATTATGCGTGAGGACGATATTCTTGCAATTATTTAGCTTTAAGCTTTAGGCAATAAGCATTAAGCGATGAGAGATTTTAAGAAATATGAAATTTGGCAGTTAAGCCACGCTTTTACTTTAAAACTTTATACAAACACTTCAAGTTTCCCAAGAGAAGAAGTGTATGGATTAACAAGTCAAATTAGAAGAGCTTGCGCCTCAATTCCAACCAACATTAGTGAAGGTTGTGGAAGAACTTCTGATAAAGAATTCAATCAATTTCTAAATATTGCACTAGGTTCAGCTACAGAAACAGAATATTTATTAATTCTTTCTAAAGATCTAAAATATATTGATAACGAAATATTTGAAACCTTAGAAAAGGAAATAAACATAATAAAAAGTAAAATTTACAAATTAAAACAAATATTAATACAGCAGTAAGGAAAAAGCTTATAGCTTACAGCTTTCTGCATAAAGCAAAAAAAAAATGGCAAAAGATATAAAATTTGATATTGAGGCACGTGACGGATTAAAACGTGGTGTTGATGCATTGGCAAATGCAGTAAAAGTAACTTTAGGACCAAAAGGTCGTAATGTAATTATTGGAAAATCATTTGGTGGACCAACCGTTACTAAAGACGGGGTTACGGTTGCTAAAGAAATAGAATTGAAAGACCCATTAGAAAACATGGGTGCTCAAATGGTAAAAGAAGTGGCTTCTAAAACCAATGATTTAGCAGGTGATGGAACTACAACGGCAACCGTTTTGGCACAAGCCATCGTAAAAGAAGGTTTGAAAAACGTAGCCGCTGGTGCTAACCCAATGGACTTGAAACGTGGAATTGACAAAGCAGTAGAAGCTATTGTTGCTGACTTGGCTAAACAAGCCAAAGTAGTTGGAAGTGATTCTGAAAAAATAAAACAAATTGCATCTATATCTGCCAATAATGACGAAGTAATTGGCGAATTAATTGCTAACGCTTTCGCAAAAGTGGGTAAAGAAGGGGTAATTACCGTTGAAGAAGCTAAAGGAACGGATACGTATGTTGACGTTGTGGAAGGAATGCAATTTGACAGAGGGTATTTATCTCCGTATTTTGTAACCAATCCAGAAAAGATGGAAGCAGAATTAGAAAATCCTTACATTCTTTTGTACGATAAAAAAGTATCTTCATTAAAAGAATTGTTACCAGTTCTTGAACCTGTAGCACAATCAGGAAAACCATTATTGATTATTGCTGAAGATGTAGACGGAGAAGCCTTATCTACTTTGGTAGTGAATAAATTGCGTGGTGCCTTGAAAATTGCAGCTGTAAAGGCACCAGGATTTGGAGACCGAAGAAAAGCAATGTTGGAAGATATCGCTATTTTAACAGGAGGAACTGTAATTTCAGAAGAAAGAGGTTATACCCTTGAAAACACAACCATCGAAATGTTGGGAACTGCAAAAAGAGTAACCATTGACAAAGACAACACAACAGTGGTAAGCGGTGCTGGTGAAGCAGATATGATTAAAAACCGTGTGAACCAAATCAAAGGTCAAATGGAAGCAACGACTTCTGACTATGACAAAGAAAAATTGCAAGAACGTTTGGCTAAATTAGCGGGTGGTGTTGCAGTACTTTATGTTGGAGCTGCTTCTGAAGTAGAAATGAAAGAGAAAAAAGACCGAGTGGACGATGCGCTTCATGCTACACGTGCTGCTGTTGAAGAAGGAATCGTTGCTGGTGGAGGTGTTGCTTTATTGAGAGCTAAAAACGCTCTTGCTGCATTAAAAGCCGATAATGCTGACGAAGCTACTGGAATAAAAATTATATCTCGTGCTATTGAAGCTCCTTTGAGAACTATTGTTGAAAATGCTGGTCTTGAAGGTTCAGTTGTAGTTGCAAAAGTAGCTGAAGGAACCGGAGATTTTGGTTACAACGCCAAAACGGACGAATATGTTGATATGCTAGCCGCAGGTATTATAGATCCTAAAAAAGTAACTCGTGTAGCATTGGAAAATGCGGCTTCTGTAGCTGGAATGATTTTGACTACCGAATGTGCATTAGTAGATATTAAAGAAGAAAATGGTGGCGGAATGCCAATGGGTGGCGGAATGCCAGGCATGATGTAATCTTTTAGGCATTAGCCAATAGTTTATAAAAGCGGTCGAGAAGTAATTCTTGACCGCTTTTTATTTGTATGGAAAGCCCTTAAATATCTGAAAAATGAATATTGAATCTTTACACAAAATAAAGCAAAGTCTTTGTTTGATAATAAAGTCCCATTGCTATCTTTGTGATTGATTAAATTTTAGATACTTTTTTAATGTTTATTATGTTACCAAAAAGACTATTTATATTCTTATCTTTTATAAGCTTTTCATTTTTAGCAAATGCACAACAGAAAATCATTTATGCAAAAGTGGTTGACAGCAAAAATAATCTACCAATTGAAGGTGTAACCATTACTCTTTTGCCTGAAAACAAAACCACTTCAAGCGACGAAAATGGTCAATTTAGTTTTAACGAAAACCAATCTGAAGAACAAACTATTGTGTTTTCAGGTATTGGATTTGAAACCAAAACGGTTAAAGCATTTGATTGTAAATCGGGCGTTACTTTCCAAATTGATTCTCAAAAATCAACAACACTCAATGAAGTTATCGTTAACTCTGGCGGAATTGCCAATCAATACAAACAAGTGAGCAAACTGGATATCAAAATGCGTGGTGTCAATAATTCTCAGGAAGTATTGCGAATCGTTCCCGGATTATTCATTGGGCAACACCAAGGCGGTGGCAAGGCAGAACAAATTTTCATTCGTGGCTTTGACTGCGACCATGGTACCGATATCAGTTTGAATGTGGACGGAATTCCAATAAATATGGTGTCTCATGCACATGGACAGGGTTATGCAGATGCTCATTTTATTATTCCCGAGACCATCGAAAGTGTGGATTTTAAAAAAGGATCTTATTATGCCGAAAAAGGAAACTTTGATACTGCGGGGTTTGTAGATTTTAAGACAGCTAATGCCATTGACCAAAATCTAGTTAAATTAGAAGGTGGAATGTTCAATTCTGGTAGAATTGTAGGCGTTTTTAATTTGCTAAATGAAAGTCAAAAAGCCAAACAACAATCGTGGTATGTAGCTTCAGAATACAATTATTCGGATGGTTTTTTTGAGAACCCGCAACATTTCAATCGTTTTAATTTTTTCACAAAATACAATTGTAAAATAGCAGAACGCAGTTATCTACAACTTTCGGCTTCTACATTACAAAGCAAATGGAATGCATCAGGACAAATTCCTGACCGTGCTGTAGCGCAAGGAATCATTGGGTTTTACGGAGCATTGGATCCAACAGAAGGAGGAATTACTTCGCGTACAAACCTAAACGCACAAATATTAACAACTTTAAAAAACGGAGATTTCATTAAGAACCAACTCTTTTTTTCTAACTATTCTTTTGATTTGCACACCAATTTTACTTTCTACTTAAATGACCCTATAAATGGAGACCAAATTCGTCAAAAAGAAAATCGGAATATCATAGGTTACAATGGTAGTTTTAATCATGTTCACTATTGGGGTACTACCAAAATCACTACTAATGCGGGAATAAATGCCCGTTGGGATTTTATTAAAAATGCAGAATTATCGAATACTATCGACCGATTTACTGTAATAAATCCTTTAAAACTAGGCGATATTTCCGAAACAAATGTAGCCGCTTTCCTTAGCGAAACTTTCAAATTTAATGAAAAATGGAGTTTGAATTTAGGACTACGATTTGATCAATTTATAAATCAATACAATAACAAATTAGCTTCGGATGTAACTTTAAACGGCATTGGTATATACAATGCCAACGCCAATGTCATAAGTCCTAAATTCAGTTTGTATTACCACACTACAAAAAATATCCAGTTCTACTTTAGTTCTGGACGCGGATTTCATTCAAACGATACTAGAGCAGTTGTAGTAACCAATGGCAAAGAAGTTTTGCCTTCTGCAACAGGTTGTGACTTGGGAAGCATTTTCAAACCCACTACCAATTTACTTTTGCATTTTGCAGCTTGGTACATGAATTTACAACAAGAATTTGTATATAGTGGAGACGGTGGTATTGTTGAAATTACAGGACAAACCAAACGACTTGGACTCGACTTGACAGCTCGCTACGAACCGATTCCTTCTTTATATATAGATGTTGATGTGAATTATGCACACGGTCGTTATGCAAACAATCATAAGGGAGAAGATTACATTCCTTTGGCTCCAATTTGGAGTGCCACAGGAGGTATTACCTACAAAAACAAAAACGGATGGAATGGTGGTTTACGCTATCGCTACTTGTCCGATCGCCCAGCTATAGAAGATTATTCTTTAACTGCAAAAGGCTATCTGGTATCGGATGCCGTATTAAATTATACTAAATCAAATTACGAAATTGGTTTACGTGTCAATAATATTTTCAATACCCAATGGAAAGAAACTCAGTTTGCTACCGAAACTCGCCTGAAAAATGAAGCCGTTCCCGTAACCGAAATCTGTTTTACACCTGGCACAAAATTAATGGCATTACTAAGCCTATGCTATTATTTTAAATAGAATTACTAAATTTTAAAATATGTTACGGAAGCTTTACTTTATAACACGGAAACTAAATAGTGACCGAGAGTAACTTTATCTTGACACACGGAAGCTTAACCTTGAAAGGCGGAAACTTAAAAGTGACAAAGAGTAGCTTCCTCTTGACACACGGAAACTTTACCTTGACAGGCGGAAACTTAATAATGACCGAGAGTAGCATCATCTTGACACACGGAAGCTTTACCTTAATAGGCGGAAGAAAAACAATACACGGAAATAAAATGATGCACGGAAAAAAAAGAAAAAGCCCAAATTATTATTAACAAATTGGACTATCTCCATAAAAAATCAAAAACGATAATACTATCCTAATCACTTTTGCGTTTCTATTCAGCTAATGGTAGTTGTTATTATACTTATATGTTAATCCGTTTTATAGAAACGTATTTTTTCGTTACCTAAATTATTACTATTTTTACCAAAATTCAAACACAATGCGTCGATTTATCATCTTATGTTTTATTGGAATTGGAATTGCATTTACCTCTTGTAGAAGCGATTTTAACTTTGAACCAAATGTTGGAAACCTTGCCTTTTCTAAAGACACCGTCTATTTAGACACTATTTTCAAAAAAATTGGTTCTAGCACCTATACCTTAAAGGTTTATAATAAAACGAACAAAAACATTGCAATACCCACAATAAAACTTGCTAAAGGTTTGACTTCTAAATATCGAATGATGGTCGATGGGATGCAAGGCGAAAATGGCAAAATCTTTAATAATGTTGAACTTCTGGCTAATGATAGTCTGTACATTTTTATAGAAACCACCTTTGAGGAAAACACGCCAACGCCTACTGAATTTTTATATACCGACCAAATTCAATTTGGTGCTGGCAACGATTTCCAAAAGGTAGAGTTGGTAACACTTATTCAAGATGCTTATTTTATATATCCAAATCGAGTGAATGCTGTTTATGATGAAGTACCGATTGCCTTTGGTGAGAATAATACGGTCATTACTACTCGTGGTCGAAATTTAGTACACAACCATCCTGACAATGGCGATGAATTTACTTTTAAAGTCGATAAACCCTATGTCGTCTATGGTTATGCAAGTGTGCCTTCCAATGAAACTTTGACAATACCCGCTGGAGCAAGAGTGCATTTTCATGCCGATTCCGGTTTGATAGTGCAAAACAATGCTACATTAAAAATTGAAGGAACATTGGCTCATGAAGTAGTTTTTGAAGGCGATAGATTAGAGCCTTTTTATAGCGATGTACCCGGGCAATGGGGCTTTATTTACTTACGTCAAGGCAGTAAAAACCACTCTATAAATCATCTAACGCTTAAAAATGCTAGTGTAGGATTGCTGGTTGCTGAAAATGTTGGTACACCTTTAGAAATTAGTAACTCTCAAATTTATGATTGTTCCAATTTGGGTATTTATGCTCAAAATGCCAATATTAAAGGTTCTAATTTAGTGATTAATAATGCGGGGCAAGCGGCTTTGGCTTGCACGTATGGAGGAAATTATAGTTTTATACATTGTACTTTCAATAATAATTGGCCGAGTTCCAAACAAGTTGCCGTTTTGGTTGACAATTATTATGTTGATTATGTTAATGAGGTTGCAGTTCAATATCCAAATAATTTAACGCAAGCCACTTTTACCAATTGCATTATCTACGGATTTAATCCAAAAGAAATTTCTTTGAATAAAGCCACTTCTGACAGTTATTTGTTCAACTATAAATTCAACAATTGCTTGATGCGTTATTACAGCCCACAAGCCAATCCGCTATTTGATTTTACGTCTACAGCCAATTATGCCAACTGTATTATTAACCAAGATCCAAAGTTTGATAATACTTCTAAAAACAAACTCAACCTTACCGAAGGTTCGTCGGCTATTAATACTGGAATGAATTTAAGTCCCAATTTTATTGACATCTTAGAAAATCCAAGACCAACAGCACCAAATCCAAATCCTGATATAGGGGCTTATCAATTTAAACCCTAATTCTCGAGAGATTAGTTAAAATAAAGAAACACGGATGGTACTTCAAATAGACCATCCGTGTTTTAGTTTTATAATATAATTTTCAATTCGTGTTTTCTATTCCATTCGATTTTTGCAAATGCAATATCACGAGGCTATTTGGATTTTTTTTATTTACCAATAATGTGCAATTCGGTAAAATCTTTATCAATGATCAAGGAGTTTTCACCATCAAAAAACACACTGTCTAAAGCTATTTCTTCGTTGTCGAACTCAATTGCTTTTACTTTAAAAGGCAATCCATGAAGGTTGATTTTGAATTTTTTATAAGGGGTTTCAAATTTTCCTTCTTTGTGTTGTTGAATGAT
>CAIRNC010000477.1 GCA_903879875.1 uncultured Bacteroidota bacterium | reverse complement strand
TACAATTTTCCATTCAATTTTACCCTCTGAATGTATTTATTTTTTACTGAATTATTTTTGGCAATAACCGTAAATTTCTTTCCATTCTCTAAATTAATGACTGCTTTATCAATTATTGGACTTCCAAAAACATATTCGCCACTAACTGCATTCATTGGATAAAATCCCATAGCCGAAAAAATATACCATGCAGACATTTGACCGCAATCATCGTTTCCACAAAGTCCGGCAGGTGTAGGTTTGTACATTTCGGTGAGTACCTGACGCACTCGTTCAGCTGTTTTATACCCTTGATCGGCATACTGATACATATATATGGTACTGTGACTTGGTTCGTTTCCGTGTGCATATTGTCCAATTAAACCTGAAATATCAATAGAAGCACCTGCGTTCAACATTGAACTAACAGTAAAAAGACTGTCTAATTTATCAGCAAATTTTTGTTTACTTCCAAACAAGCTGACTAATCCTTCAACATCCTGAGGTACCAAAAAAGTATATTGCCAACCATTTCCTTCCACATAGTCAGCTTCATTGTGTAGCGAAAACGATGGATTATATTCTTTACGGAAAGTTCCATCGGCTAATTTACCACGCATAAAACCCAATTCTCTATCAAAATAATTGGCGTAATATTTAGCTCTTTTCGAAAACAACTGATAATCCGCTTCCTTCCCTAAATGTTTAGCTAATAATGCAATACTGTAATCGTCGAAAGCATATTCTAAAGCTTTTGATACCGACCAATTTTCTTTGTCGGCAGGAATCCAGCCTTGTTCGCGCACGAATTTTAATCCTCTATCATTCCTTTGTTCAAAACTACGAACCATTTTATATGCTTTCTCAGCGTCAATTCCATCAATATTTTTCAAAACGGCATCTACAATTACCGGTATAGAATGAACTCCAACCATTGTACCAGTTTCATTACCAACTAAATGCCATACAGGCAATGCACCTTGTTTCTCTGTAATATCAATTAGCGAATTTACCCAGTCGGCACTACGTTTGGTGTTAATTATTGTTTGTAAAGGATGAAATGTACGATACGTATCCCACAACGAAAAAACAGTATGCGGAACAAAGTTTTTTGTGTTATATAATTTGCCATCAGCCCCACGGTAATCACCATTCACATCATTGAAAATTGATGGTGAAATCATGGTGCGATACAATGATGTGTAAAACATTGTAATCTTCTTTTTGTCAATACTTTCAATCTCAATTTTTGACAATTCAGCATTCCATTTCTTTTTGGCTAAAGTCACTGTATTTCCGAAATTCCAATTTGGTAATTCCGCTTTCAAATTCTCAGCAGCATTTGCACAACTGACATACGAAATGGCTACTTTTACTTCAATTTTTTCGTCTTTTTTCGTTCTAAATGAAATGATGGCTTTATGAACATTTAAACTGTCTTTTGAACGTGAGCGATAAATTGGCTCGCATACATCTTTGAATTTCATTGCTTTAGAAAACACTGCTCTAAAATATACTTTAT
>CAIRNC010000476.1 GCA_903879875.1 uncultured Bacteroidota bacterium | reverse complement strand
CTTCCTGAGGCTTCACGATTTTCGCAATTAGACGAAATGGATTGGGCTTTTGGAACAATGGGAACGCAGGATAAAGCCAAACATCTCGCAACATTATATCTCGAAGATATTTCTGATTTTATAGTAGAATGTGTCGATGAAAATTTTGGTTTCAGTCGTTATGCGGAGCGTTTGGGCAGAAGCGCCAACTCATTTGATGAATTATATGCAGCCTTACAAAACGAGACTACTTTTATAGACGATATCCTTATTTCGCTTTTGAAAGATAAAGTGCATACTATCGAACCTAGTTTGGTATTAATTTCTGTTCCTTTTCCAGGGAATTTGTACGCAGCTTTTCGCTGTGCGCAATGGGTCAAAAAAAATCACCCACACATAAAAATTGCTATGGGTGGCGGTTTTCCAAATACGGAATTACGCTCGCTTTCTGACGCTAGAGTATTTGAGTTTTTCGATTACATTACGTTAGATGATGGTGAATTACCTGTTGAATTATTAGTAGATGCATGTGCATCGAATGATATTGAAACACAAAAGTATAAGCGCACCTTTTTATTAGAAAACGGAGTTGTTGTTTATAAAAATGACACAACTAGAAGTGATTACAAACAAGCTGAAGTTGGTACGCCCGATTATTCTGATTTGTTTTTAGACAACTACATTTCAGTAATAGAAATTGTAAATCCAATGCACCGAATGTGGAGTGATGGCCGATGGAATAAGCTCACAATGGCTCACGGATGTTATTGGGGGAAATGTACTTTTTGTGATATTTCGTTAGATTATATTAAAGTTTATGAACCCATTACTGCCCAATTATTGTGTGATAGAATGGAGGAAATAATTGCGCAAACAGGAGAAACCGGTTTTCATTTTGTTGATGAGGCTGCGCCACCTGCTTTAATGCGAGCTTTGGCATTAGAAATTGTGCGTCGAAAGTTGGTTGTAACTTGGTGGACAAACATTCGTTTTGAAAAAAGTTTTAGTCAAGATCTATGCATTTTATTAAAAGCATCGGGTTGTATTGCTGTTTCAGGTGGACTAGAAGTTGCATCGGATCGATTGTTAAAGTTGATAGACAAAGGCGTAACCGTCGAACAAGTTGCCAAGGTAACTCGAAATTTCACTCAGGCAGGAGTTATGGTTCATGCGTATTTAATGTATGGTTATCCGACTCAAACGGTTCAAGAAACGGTAGATAGCCTCGAAATGGTGCGGCAATTGTTTGAAGTCGGCGTCCTACAATCGGGTTTTTGGCATCAATTTGCGATGACTGCACATAGTCCTGTTGGAATGAATCCTGAGAAATTTGGCGTTGTAAAAGAAACGGAATCTATAGGAACTTTTGCTAACAACGATATTAATTTTAAAGATTTGACAGGAATCGATCATGGTCAATTTAGTTTTGGATTGAAAAAATCGTTATACAATTTTATGCACGGCATTTGTTTTGACTTTGAATTGCAAGATTGGTTCGATTTTAAAATACCCAAAACAAAAATTCCAGAACATTTCATAAGCGATGCTTTGCAAGAAGATGCTGATTTTAATGTTAAAGCAAATTCTAAAATCGTTTGGATAGGAGGGAAGCCTTCTGTAACCTATTTTGTAAAATCGAAAAAAGGAAGTTCATGGGAAATGGCAACTTTGACTTTTCATGATAATAAAGAAAGTTTCTCCATTCAAACTTCTAGGAATGAAGGGGAATGGCTCGTGAAAATGCTAGATAAAGTTACTGTTAGTACAACTAAAACGCATACATTTTCAGAATTAAAAGATGATTTTGAAACCCATTTCGAACATTTCGAATTATTTTGGCATTCTAAGCCGATACAAACCTTACGAGATTTTGGTTTACTCGTTTTGTAAAGTGAAAAAATTATTTTTCCTTTTCAATTGTATATTATTCGTAAAATAATTAAACACCAAATACCCTTCATCAAAGAAGGAAATATTGGTGTTTAAAATCTATATTTATTTGTCAATAGAACCCAGAACCCGCTTCATAAAGCCGTTCAAAGCTTCTTTTTTGTCCATGCCACCTTTGATCATTTTATGTACTTCGAGTGCGCCATACATATTGGAAATAAGTTCACCAATGACATCTAATTCTTCCTCTTTTAATGAAGGAATTTCGGTTAATGCTTCTAAAACTTCGATGGTTTCAACCAAGTAATCTTGGTCATTATCATCAATGAATTGTGTTAAATGTTTGATTACAGGTAATTTCATAATTAAATTACTTCGTTAACCAATTCGGCTAAGACTTCCGCTTTGTTGGTTTGGGTTTGATTTACTAAAACGCCATTTTTAAAAGTAGCAAAAGTAGGCAAGTTATCTACATTGGCTAATTTTCGAGATTCGGGAAATTGTTCTGCATCTACAATTACAAAAGGAATGCTTTCATTTTCTGAAGCCAGTTTTTTGAATTTTGGTTTCATAATTCGACAATTTCCACACCAGGAAGCAGCATATTGCACTACAACTGTTTCGTTAGCAGCAACAATTTCGGCTAAATTATCTTTTTCTATTTCTTGAAACATTTTTTTTTAGTTTAAAGTTTCAGGTTTCAAGTTAATCGAACATTAAACTTGAAACCTGAAATAAATTTTTAGTGAGAACCTAAATAAGCTGCAGTACTGTTTCTATCAGCGTGCATGGCGTCTTTTCCTTTTTCCCAATTGGCAGGACAAACTTCACCGTTGGTTTGTACGTGTGTATAAGCATCAATCAAACGCAAATATTCATTTACATTTCTACCCAAAGGCATGTCGTTTACACTTTCGTGGAAAATTTTTCCAGTTTCATCTACTAAATACGTAGCTCTGAAAGTAACATTTGAACCTTCAATAATAATGGAATCGGTTTCTTCGCTGTACTCTGTTGAATCGATGTCTAGAATACCTAAAATATTAGACAAATTTCGGTTGGTATCTGCTAAAATTGGGTAAGTTACACCTTCAATTCCACCATTATTTTTTGGTGTATTCAACCATGCAAAATGCACTTCGTTAGTATCGCATGAAGCACCGATAACAATAGTGTTTCTTTTTTCAAATTCTGGCAAAGCCGCTTGAAAAGCATGAAGCTCCGTTGGACAAACAAAGGTGAAATCTTTTGGATACCAAAAAAGAATTACTTTTTTATTGTTTTTTGTGGCTTCTTCAAAAATGTTGATTTTTAAGTTATCACCCATTTCAGAGATAGCATCAACTTCGATACTTGGGAATTTTTTTCCTACTAATGACATAAATTATTATTTTAGATTATTAAATATTTTCAAGTGCAAATTTAAGCATAAATGGAAGTGTCTTCTATCAATTTCAATTATATATTTTTATGAAGTAATAGTTTTTTATAATGCAAATGGATATCCTTTTTTTAATTTTCATTTCAAATCCCTATATTTCGGTTTGGTTTTATATATTTGTTTATACAATTCTTCTCTTTTTTGTAAAGAATACGCACAATTGCCTAATTTTTTAATTGATAACAAGTAGTATTAAATATGAATTTCTCCAATTTATTTAGAAAGAAAACCGTTCAAGATATATTAAAACAAGTGGCGAAAAATGAAGCAGACGGACATGAGTCTTTAGGAAAACATTTAACAGCTAGAGATTTAACCGCTTTTGGTATTGCAGCAATTGTGGGTGCTGGTATTTTCAGTACTATTGGAAAAGCAAGTGCTGATGGTGGTCCAGCAGTAATTTTTTTATTCCTTTTTACAGCTATTGCCTGTAGTTTTGCTGCCTTTGCTTATGCCGAATTTGCTTCAATGGTTCCCGTTTCAGGGAGTGCTTACACCTATTCTTATGTTGCGTTTGGAGAAATTATAGCTTGGATAATCGGTTGGGCATTAATAATGGAATATGCGATTGGCAATATTACGGTGGCTATTTCTTGGAGCGATTATTTTACAGGATTGCTCGATAGTATGGGGGTTCATTTGCCGCAATGGATTCAAATGGATTATTTAACGGCCTCCAACGGATTTAATCATGCAACGGCATTAATGCAAGGGGGTAAATTGTATGAAAATTTAGACGATGGACTAAAAACGGCTTATACCGCATGGACAACAGCTCCAACACTTGGTGGTTTTCATTTCGTTGCCGATTTGCCTGCATTATTTATAATTGTATTAATAACTGCACTGGTTTATCGTGGGATGAAGGAATCTAGAAACGCCAGTAATATGATGGTAGTGGTTAAACTGTGCATTATTTTATTAGTAATCATTGTTGGTTCACGATATGTGAATACTGATAATTGGCATCCATTTGCTCCAAATGGTGTCGGTGGAGTTTTAAAGGGAGTTTCGGCTGTGTTCTTTGCTTATATTGGTTTCGATGCCATTTCAACCACTGCCGAAGAATGCAAAGATCCACAACGGGATTTACCAAAAGGGATGATGTGGGCCATAATTATTTGTACCATTTTATACATCATTATAGCATTAGTTTTAACCGGAATGGTGAGTTATGCTGACTTGAATGTTGGCGATCCATTGGCATTTGTATTCAATAAATTAAATTTAAAATGGATGTCGGGCATTATTGCCGTAAGTGCCGTGATTGCTATGGCAAGTGTTTTGTTGGTTTTTCAAATGGGGCAACCTCGAATTTGGATGAGTATGAGTCGCGATGGCTTGTTGCCAAAACGATTTTCAAAAGTGCATCCGAAATTTAAAACGCCATCTTATGCCACAATCGTAACCGGTTTTGTAGTAGCTATTCCCGCATTATTTTTAAACCTTACTATGGTTACCGATTTATGTAGTATTGGAACCTTATTTGCGTTTGTTTTGGTTTGCGCGGGAGTTTTGGTATTGCAAAATAAAACCGATATTCCTCGTGGTAAATTCAAAACGCCTTATGTGAATTCAAAATACATTATGCCTTTTTTACTCCTTGCAGGTTTGTTTTTTGCGTTTCAATTCAATTCTACAGCAACCATGGCTTTTTTAACCAACGAAAAGCAAATTAAATCACCCGAATTAATTGTGACCTCATTAAATAAAGATCAGGCAGCAAAAGTATATACTTATTTGTCTCATTTCGATAAAGAAAATGCCACAACGATTCGTCCTGATTTAGAACAAATATTGAGTAAATACAGCGACAATGTCGAAAAATATGAAGCCGTTATAAAAGCCTTACCCATTGCTAGTGCTCAGAAATATGAAACCGGTTTCAGCTTGTTTAAACATAAAATTCCGATGTGGATTTTCCTTATCGCCCTACTGGGACTGACGGTTTGGTCCTATAAAGAAAACCTGTCTCTAATACCCCTTTTAGGACTTATTTGCTGCTTGTATATGATGGCGGAATTGAGCATTTGGAACTGGATTTACTTCACTATTTGGTTGCTCATTGGGCTTTCCATCTACTTTGGTTTTAGCCGAAAAAACAGCAAACTCAACAGCCTGCATAATGGTTAAAAAAAGAAGTTTTCCGTAAACCAATTGATTTCAATTTCAATTTCAATGGCAATTTCAATGGCAATAGGAATGGCAATGACAATGACAGTTTCAATGGGAATAAGAATAGCACACCGATAACACGGATTTCAATCGATATGCACGGATTTTATTTTAAACAATAAAACGATTTGTTACTAATGTCAAAGTGTTTCGTTTGTCATGCTGACTTAGGAAGTATCACATGAGTTGCTCGTGTTTGTTGCTCACGTTATGAGATTGTTTCGCCAGTTCACTATCTCTCGGGTATGAAATTGTTAATTAATCCTTCGTGCCCTCTGTGCCTCTGGGGTGAAAAAAGCATCAATTAAAAATCCAAAATTATAAAAAAGACGGAATTGAGTATTTGGATTTACTCGTATTCCATAAAAATGAACTCTTGCTCCTTTTTAGAATTGGTATTCTAAATTCTGGAGCAGGAGTTTTAAAATTTATTCCTATTTGTATTTTATTTGCTTTTTAAAGCTGTTTTTCTTTCCTAAATAATAGCTAAAAAATCAAGATTATTTTTTGCTCCATTCCGTAATACTGTCTTTATTCATTTTAACGTAATCATTGTTTTTTGCTATTTCAGCAGCTGCTAAAGATAATTTTGCCGTTTCAATGGCTCCTTTTTTATCACCCATTTTAGCTTGTATCAATGATTTTTGTCTGTTGTACCAATACGGTTTATCGGCATTCAATTCAAGCGCTTTGTTGATATAAACCAATGCTTTTGATAAATCGCCATTGGATTGTAAGAAAAACTGTGCTGATGAGAAATAATCTCCTGCAGTAGGTCCAGCAAGGGCTTTTTCAATACTTTCGATTGCCGTTTTTTGAGTAGGAACTTCAATTTTTAAAGCGACTACTGTTTTTTCCCATGCCAATTCAAGGTTAGCAAAATTATTGTCTAAATTGTTAATTGAAATTGAAAAACTTTCAACCGTTCTGCTCAATGTTTCAGGTTTTGCTGTGGCTCTTAAAACTACTTTTGCTTCTTCCCAAGTGTCTGGATTTCCCCAATTGTCAGTAGTTGCATAAAAGATAAATTCCCATGAATCTGCTTTTGGCAACGTATATAAAGCATATTTTCCTTTTTTCAATGTTTTTCCGCTAATGACAACATCATCACTAAAATAGATTGTGGTGTTCGCATTTGCTCCTGTTCGCCAAATTTTTCCAAAAGGAACCAAATCGCCAAAAATAGTTCGGCCTTTTGTACTAGGTCTTGAATAATCAATCTCCACATCGGTTAGACCAATAACTTGACTAACAATTGCCTTTGGGCTTGGTTGTGGTGTTTTTACTTGTGCTTGGATTCCGCTAGCAGTAATAAAAATTAAAAGGGCTAAGCATACATTTTTCATAATTTATTTTTAAAAGTTGAAGTACAAATCTACAAATAGTATCAATCAATTTTGTTAATTTTAACATAATCTCTTTTTAGTCGCATTTCCATTTGAAATTTGAGATGGCGTCCGTTGAAGAACCAGACAGGTTATAATGCCACCATTCAGATTCAAAAAAATTAAAATTATTTTCGACCATAACCGATTTCAACAATAATCTGTTTTTTAAAATTGTTTCTGAAAACGAAGTATAATTGTGACTGGCTTCTATTCCAAAATAATCAAATGCGGTTCCCATATCCAATTCCGTTCCATTTGCATCAACTAAAGTTAGGTCTAATGCACCCCCACGATTGTGAATAGAACCTTTGCTGGGATTGGCAACATAATTTGGATTGGGCATTATTTTCCACATCAATTGTTGCACATCTAGTGGTCGGTAGCAGTCAAAAATTTTAATTCGATAACCCAACTTCACGAAGGAGGCATTTGCTTTAATCAATGCTTTCGCTGTTTTAAGGCGTAAATAACATGCGGCGCAATCATAAACTTTGGTTTTTAAAAAATTGTCTGTTGTGGCATATTTCAAATCATATACAAAATCATCACTATACGATTTAAGATTTACATAGGCTGTGTCGTTAATTGGTTGGGATAATTCCGTTTTAATTAAAGCCGAATTATTTTTAAAAGTAGGTATTCTATTATCATTAACCACTAATAACTTATTGCTGCTACAAGAAAGCAAACAAGTTGTAAATAAAAGTAAAAGATATTTCATAATTGTGATTGGTAAACTAGATGTACAAATCTATTAATTTGCATTAATTATTCCATGATAAATTCAATTTAAAATCCATTTTTTGTCAATCTAATAATATAATTTTTTGTCAGGGATTACTAATTTTAGTTGCGGTTCGAAATTCCAACATTAGTATTATATTGATTTCTAGAGGATTTTATTTTTGCATGAAAAAAATCAATAAAAAAACAATAATTTGTTGTAAAATATAGAATGAAAACATATATTTGCAACCGCTTAAAACACTTACGTTCATTAAGCTTGGAGAGTTGCCTGAGTGGCCGAAAGGACATGTTTGCTAAACATGCGTATGGGGAACTGTACCAAGGGTTCGAATCCCTTACTCTCCGCCAGTAGAAATATAAATTAAATTAAAACCCTTAAAATCGTATGATTTTAAGGGTTTTTTCTTTTTAACACCCTTCAAATCATTCATTGATTCGTGAACCTAAAGGGATAAAATCGGATACCTTAAACTACCTGAAATTTGGGTAACCGATTTTTATCTCGGGCTAGTATTCAAAGGACTTTACAACCAGTACAACAACTAGGACAAAAAGTAAACATCTTGTGTAATAGTCTTTTTAGAATTAAATTTAATACTAACTAAAAGGTTGCCACAATGAAAACAAAAGTATCTATTCTCTTTTACGCAAAGAGAGCTAAAGCCAGCGTAAACGGCTTAGTCCCTATCTACACAAGAATTACAATCAACGGGAAAAGAATTGAATTGAGTACAAATAGGTTCGTAGAACTTTCCAAATGGTCTACAGAAGCAGGCAAAATGAAAGGCAATACAGAAGAAGCTCGTTCAATAAATAGTCATCTTGATATGCTGAAAATTAAGATTATTGATGCGCAAATGGAATTAATCTATAAAAACACTCCAGTAACAGCCGAAACCCTAAAAAATAAAATATTAGGAACTGAAGAGCGTCAAAGAATGCTAATCCCAATCTTCAAAGACCACAACAACAAAATCAAAGAATTGGTAGGTAAAGAATACGCACAAGGAACATTAGAGCGTTATAAAACTTCATTAAGCCATACTATAGAATTCTTACAATGGAAATACAAAATTTCAGATATTGAGATAAATAAAATAGATCATGCTTTCGTTACGGATTACGAATTTTTCTTGAGAAGCGTTCGGAACTGTGCTAACAATACGGCTGTTAAGTACCTCAAGAACTTCAATAAAATCATTAAGCTTTGTTTGGCCAACAATTGGCTAGACAAAAATCCATTTGCAAATTATAAATCCAAAGTTAAAGAAGTCGAACGAGTTTATTTAACCGAAAGTGAAATTCAAAACATCATTAATAAAGATTTTAAAATCGAAAGATTATCGCTAGTGCGCGATATCTTCCTTTTTAGCTGCTTTACTGGCTTGGCATACGTTGATGTCAAAAACTTAACAAAATCGCATATAAGCATCGGTATTGATGGTGATAAATGGATATTTACGCATCGTCAGAAAACGGAAACCGCTTCAAAGATTCCTGTATTGCCAGTAACACAAATGATTATTGACAAATATGCAGACCATCCAAAAAGTAATAACGAGGATAGACTACTTCCAATTTTGACGAATCAGAAAATGAATGCCTATTTAAAAGAAATAGCTGCTGTTTGCGAGATTGAAAAAGAATTAACCTTTCACATTGCCCGACATACTTTTGCAACGACTGTAACACTTACAAATGGTGTCCCTATTGAATCTGTAAGTAAAATGCTAGGACACAAAAACTTGAGAACTACACAGCATTATGCAAAAGTCTTGGATAAAAAAGTAAGTGAAGATATGAAATTACTTCGCGATAAATTTTCATTAATACCAACTCAAGAAGCACAAAAAACAATTTAACTATAGAAAATAGAAAATCACAAGTCAATCAGAAGTTAAGAGGAAATGCAAATAGCGATAAGACATTAAAATACGAGGGATTCAATTTAAAAATTTCACAAGTTGAATGATGAAGAGGTAATAAAACAATAGAGTCCCAATGCTACTATTTGCCTTTAAATACAAACGAATTCTTAAATTTTATTAGCAGTAAAATTTTAAAAATCGAATTAAAAATGCAATTTAAAATGTAAATGAATATCAACCTAAGTATTTGTAGGGTTTTGAATAAAAATCGTTCACAACTTGTGTTTAACTTGTGATTTTTATTTTTTCAAACTGCACAAATTTGCATCATAACAATTTAAAATTATCAAAATGGTATTAGAAAACAACAGTTTCGAGAGCATCAATAAAAACAGAATGTACCGCGAGCAAATTATTACACGAGAAGATCTAAATGAATTCCGTTCGCTTCTCCTTACAGATTTAAAAGAAATCTTAAGCGCAAAAGCACAAAAGCAAAAACAATGGTTAAAATCAGGTGAGGTTAGAAAACTTTTAAATATTTCTCCAGGTACTTTACAAAACTTTCGCATCAACGGTACGCTGTCTTACACTAAAATTGGAGGGATTATCTATTATGCTTACAATGACATCGAAAAAATATTGGAAGAAAATAAAGTGAATACGCAACCGAATCTTTTCAAACAATGACAATAAATCAATAAAATGAATTACATAAAACACTTAACGGGATTTTTTGAGAAGGTCGCCATAGACAAAACACTAAATCCAACACATGTAAGTTTGTATGTGGCATTATTTCAATTTTGGAATAGTAATAGGTTTAAAAATCCAATTAGCATTTCTAGAGATGAAGTAATGAGAATTAGTAAAATCAGTTCTAAAGCCACTTATCATAAGTGCCTAAGAAACTTGCATACACTTGGCTACATCAACTACGAGCCGTCCTACAATCCATTCAAAGGGAGCCACGTTTTCCTATTCAATTTTTCAGAAGATTTAAAACCAATTCCCAAAAATGAAAAAACAACAACGCCAAAAAATGAACTTGTTTTTGAACTGGTTAATGAACAAGTAGTGAACAAGCTCTGTACTAGTTGTGGGACAGGTACTGAACAAGCTCTAGTATCTTATATAAACAATACAAACATACCAAACATTTCAAACAAATTAAAGATTGTAAACTTGGACGAGCAAGCAAAAAAAATTGAAAATGATGATGGTTTTTTAAAAAATGTTGCTGCTGAAAAAAAAGAAAAAAGTTCCGCGAAAAAAGAAAAAGTGCCAACCATCGAAAATGTCAAAGCCTATTTTCTCGAAGAACACTTTCCGGAACTTGAAGCCATTAAATTTTTCAATTACTTTTCTAGCAACGGTTGGCTCGTTGGAGGCAAATCCCCGATGGTCGATTGGCAAGCCGCAGCACAAAACTGGATATTAAACGCACCTAAATTCATTCCAAATGAACAACAACCCAACAGAGCAAAACACCTCAACACAGGAACCGATAAAGACTATTCAGAACCGCTTTAACTAACTACAAACATACTCAAAGTCCCTCTCCTTCGGAGAGGGATTTAGGGAGAGGAAACTATGGAAACAGAAATAAAATCCCACTACAACTACCAAGAAATAATCCTTTGGTTGGAAAAAAAAGGCGTTGAATTATACGGCAATCAATTCAAAATTTTGGAAACCGATTATCCCATAATTTACAAACTAATCGCCTATTTTCTAAAAGATGAACCAACATGCTTTCAACACGGCATAGACCTCAACAAAGATTTGATATTAAGAGGAGGACTGCCAGTGGCAGTCAGGTATAAAAATTATATGATATGAATACAACATTAAGTTATTTAGAAATCATTGCTTGGCTAGAAAAAAAAGGAATGGAATTATATGGTAAGAAATTCAAAATCTTAGAAACGGATCATGAAATAATTTATAAGCTAATTGCATATTTTTTAAAGGATGAACAAGCTTGTTATCAATTCAATATCGATTTAGAAAAAGGTATCCTACTTTCTGGCCCAGTTGGCTGCGGTAAAACATCACTATTGAATCTAATGAAACATTTGACTCCGATAGAGTATAAATTTATTGTAAAACCATGCCGAGACATCAGCTTTGAGTTTATCCAGGACGGTTACCAAATCATCCACAAATACAGCATCGGAAAACTATACCAATCCGAACCAAGAAACTACTGTTTCGACGATTTAGGCACAGAAAACAACCTAAAATACTTTGGTAACGAATGCAACGTAATGGCAGAAATTCTATTATCACGCTACGACTTGTTTGTAACAAAAAAAATACAAACCCACATCACTACAAACCTGTCCGCAAGTGAAATAGAAACCCATTACGGCAACCGAGTCCGTTCCAGATTACGATCCATGCTAAACTTAATTTCTTATGATAAATCAACACCCGACAAAAGATGAAAACTTTGCGAACCTACACAATCAAAGTCCCTCTCCTTTGGAGAGGGACTTAGGGAGAGGAAAATCAGTATTAATCCTTTTAATCCGTGGCTAATAATCCTTAGCGAACCTTGCGTAGAACCTTGCGCCCTTTGCGGTTAAACACATTGTACCGTCCGTTCGAGTGTTTTTGTGTAGTGAAAACGGAACAAAAAATGTATCGAAAACAATTCAAATAAATGTAAAACAAAAAACCATGAAACAAATAACAAAATTCTGGAACTGGTTCCGCGACAACGAAGAAGCCATTAAAAATGCGTTCCTACTTGGCATCAATACCGATGAAGTATTCACCCATCTTTTAAGAAACTACCACTACATTTCAAAAAGAATTGGTTTCTTAATCTATGCTCCAGATAAAGATTCGGAGAAATGCAAAATAGTCTTTACGGCGGAAGGATATCGAAAACTATTCCCTAAAATCATAGCATTAGAAGACCAGGCGCCGAAGCTAAAACACTTCATGCCACAAGCATTTATAAAACCGATGCAACAGGTAACAAGAATAAAAAATGGCACCGACTTACCATGCAGCTACGAAAATTACGAATTCAAAATAAGTGATTTACAAGTAGCTTTGATAGACTACAATATCACAAACAAACAGCTAAAAATAAAACTCTACATCCCAAATTACAATCAACTCAAACACTTTGAAGAGTTAGAAAGAGATTTAAAATTTTTAGTTATGGAAATAATCGGCGAAATAGCCTTCAGAAAACACATCAAGAACATTGAAACAGACCAAATGCCACGATCAATAAACGGATTATTACCACTTATCGAACTTCCGGATTATATTGATTATTTGTACAAAATAAATGCAAAAGGAACAACAAGAATCATTTAGAGCAGTAAGCACTTATTCTTTTTTCAATTCAGGATTTTCAAAAACCACTTGTATTTTTGTACCCTTTCCTGATTCACTTGAAATGTCAAATTTTGCTTTAATACTTTTGGCTCTTTCTCTCATATTTTTTAATCCAATTCCATCCGTTACAATAGATTCAATTTCAAAACCATTACCATCATCTGTAATGGTCAACTCCAAAGCATTATTTTTGAGTCTATTTATTGATACAACACAGTTCTTAGCGACCGCATATTTAACTACATTATGAATTGCTTCTTGGGCAATTCTGTAAATGGTTATTTTTACTAATCCTGAAATAGGTTCCCAATCAATACGATTATCAATATCAATTGTAAAAGTTGTAATTTTTAATTCATTTTTCTCTAGAATTAAATTCTGCAATAAACTGCTATATTCAATTTGTGCATCTATGAAATCGGTTTGCAATTCATGCGAAATATCCCTTATTTCTTCCTCTAGTTTTTCAAGCAAGTCAATATATATTTCTCGTTTTGCATTAACGTCTTCAGCATCACTTTCATTCAAAATTCCCAATTGTAATCGAATACTAAATAATTTGTTTAATATTCCATCATGCAATTCAAATGAAATTCTTTTTTGTTCTTTAATTTTCACTTCATTTAATTTTATTTGATGGCTTTTCAGTAAGTCAAATATTTCCTCCTCAGCTTGTTGTTGTTGCTCTCTATACACTTTTTCCCTTTTTTGATTTTTAACATAGCGATAAGCTATGATTAAAATCAATACCAAAGTCAAAACAAAAGCACCAATCAATATATATGTGTTTTTAGTACTCAACAATTTGTTCTCATCTTCTACAACCGAAGTTTCATATTCAATTCTGGCATATTTATTTCGGTTTATTCGTTGTGCTTTAGTCAAACTATCATTGATGAAAATATACCTTTTATCATACTTGGCAGCATTTCGATAATCAATTTTAGACAGCATTTTTAAGGCAGTTTTTATTTCCTCTCCTGCCTTTATTTTTTCAGCCAATCGCAAAGACTGTTTCAAATAATTTAACGATTTTGTGGTGTCTTTTATAAGCGAATAGTATTCTCCTAAATTTAAATATTTATATACTACATTTGCATCAGTACCATTTTTTATTGAAAGAATTAAAGCATCTTTAAACATTTTTTCAACTCCTTTAAAATCGCCACTTTTCATCTTAGAATAACCTAAATTACCTATTACAGCTGCATAATCTTTAGAATATTTCACTTTTAATTGTGGAGTTAGAATGGATTGTAATTCTTGTATTGACTTATCAAATCTAAATGTTTTTTCATAAATGTTGGCGATATTAATAGAGGACTCAACGCTATATAGGTAACGTTTTTCAAGACTTGAATTATATCCTTCTATATCTCTTAAAACATCTTTTGCTAATAATTGGTATTTTAAAGCCTCTTGATATTCTTCAAGTTTTTCAAAATTCAATCCCATTAATGAATAGGCAGTAAATAACATTTCTGCATCTTTCCCATTTTTTAAAAAAAGTAAGGCATTAGAAACCTGAGATTCACTTTCTATATAATTACCTTCTATAAACAAAATATAAGCCTTTTTAAACAACTCTATCCCTATTCTTTCTTTATTGTTTATAGAACGATATAATTTTTCGGCTTTTTGATGATAAAAATAAGCACTATCCCTTTTAGTAAATTCATTGGTATCACCAATGTAAGAATATGCTCTAGCTATTGAAAAAGTATCTTTGGCAATGCTCGATAATTGTAGAATTTTTTTACAAACATCTGATGATTTACTGTTTTCATTGAGAAAATAATACTCAGCGGACAAATCAAATAAAAAATGCCTGAATACACTATCATTCGTTGATTGACTAGAAATGGAAGTAATTGAATCTAAAAACTTAATTTTTAGTTCTTTTTTTTTATTCTTATAAGCTTCGTCTTGAAATAATTTGGAATTGGCGCCAATAATTTTGTTCTTTTTACAAGAATTAAAACATAAGAAACAAAAAAATAGTAATAAAAACCTAGACTTTTTCACAACGTTTTTTTTTCAAAAATAAGCAAAAAAGAACCATGCTCTGCATGGTTCTTTTTATTATTTCTTTGGAGGTGTAATTACAGGTTCTCCATCAAGAGGTGCTGTCAAATCATCAGCATGGGTTGGCGGACTTACAGTTGTTTCATCTACAGTACAAGAATATAAACTTACACAGGTGATAGCTACTAATAATAGCTTAAATAAAAAGTTTGCTTTCATAAAAAATCATTTGAAAATTAGAAATAGAATTCCAATCATGCCTTCTGGGCACAACCAATTGTTTGATTTTTCTGAAAAGAAGGGAAGTCTTTTACAGTGTTGTTTTAAGGTCTTTCCCCACATTAAAACAACTCATAAAGCTTTATTATTCCGTTATTTGGAATAGTCAAATGTAGTAAGTGGCTTTATTCTAAAAGCACTTTTTAGAACGTCTTTAGTAATCCGTATAGGTATAAGAGCAGTTGGTAGGTTTTTGAAAATAACTCACAAAATCGATTTTGATTTAGAGTAGCAATTACCTCATTGAGAGGGTCATTACCAGCATTTAAGATTAAGAGTAGGACTGTCTTTTACAGTCATGTATTTATATTTCATAGAGAACAATCCTATGCAATCCTCAAAAGCCAGGTTAAGAAAAAGTAGAATAGACAACGGAATAGGAAACAGCTAGTATCAAGAAATTCGAAAAATTATAGTATCTACATTCTCCTTATATGTTCTCGAAAAGGGTAGGATAATTTCATTATTTTGCAAATAACAATTGCATTTGCCTAAATTGATTCGGCTTACATAATCGATATTTATCAAGTAACTGTGGTGAATTCTAAAAAAGTAAAAAGGAAGTAATTTTTCGTAATATTTTAAAGTCTTAAATGCCGAAACCACCTTTCCATTTTTCAAATAGAAATCAGTGGTATTATTATCAGCTTTCAAATAAACAATTTCAGAAGTATTGATAAAATTATAATCGCCATTCGATTTTATTGAAATTTTATCCTCAAACAAGGATTTGTGGGTTTTTTGATAGCGCAACAAGCATTTTCGCAATTCATTTCGATCTAAGGGCTGGAGCAAATACCCTGAAACTCCTTTTTGAAATGCAGTAAAAGCGGCATCGGTATTGGTGCTGTAAACAATTACAGTAGGCAATTCGACCAAAAATTCGTGCAGTTCACTCAGTATTGAAAATGAATTAACGGAATCATTACTAACGGACATTAAAACCAAATTGGGCTTTAATTCTATAATTTTATTCAATCCATCGGCTTTTGTACGACAAGCAGCAACACACAAAAAATCATCAAATTCTTTGAGTTGTTCCAAAGCAGATTCCAAATAGGCTGAATCATCTATAAGTACAAAAGAAAACTGCATTTTTTTTGGCAAGTTAAACCCGAAATAGAAATTGATTTTACGGTAAAACCGTAAAATTTAATTTTTTTTGAATAGATTTGTTTGAATTTAGTATTTGTCAAAAAATATGAGTGAATCCAACACCCCAAATCGAAACATACTGATTGTTGATGACCATCCTATTACAGTAGATGGTTACAAAACACTACTTAATAGTATAAAATCAAACAAAAATGCAATGTATCATTTGGCTTACAATTGCGAAGAAGCTTACAAGAAAATTATTTCTGTAAAAAACTTTAATGAAACATTAGATTTTGCTTATTTAGATATTAGTATTCCACCTTATGAAGAGATGAAAATAACTTCGGGTTGTGATTTAGCAAAAATAATTAGAGATTGTTTTCCCAAATGTAAAATCATAATACTTTCCATGCACAAAGAACCGGTTTGGGTAGATCAAATACTGAAAGCAATTAAACCCGAAGGATTTATTGCTAAAACGGATTTAAAGCCAAAAAACTTTTCTAAGATATTTCTAGATATTGAAAGCAATGAAACTGTTTATAGTAGTGCAATCTTGGAAGCATTAAAAATAATGAAATTAAAAAATATTGTTTGGGGCGAATACGATAGTAAAATTTTACAATTACTGGAGCAAGGAATTAAAACAATAAACTTGCCAAATTACATACCATTATGCTTGAGTGCTATTGAAAAAAGAAAAGCATTCATGAAAAAACAATTATTATTTAATTCCGGGAGTGATAAAGAGCTCATAGATGAGGCTAAAAAATTAGGTTTACTATAACAGACTAGAATTAAAACATCTTTATTCTTAATAGAATGTATTCTAGTGACTGAGGTGCTATCTTCGGTCCTGATAAAAACAGATGTTTTAAAAAGACTCATACAACTACCAACCACATTACTGTAAATCATAAAAAAAATAGTTTAAATATTTGAATTACATGTATTTATCATTATTAAACCCCCTAAAAAAAGACCTAAACACCGTAAAAATTAACCTAAAAAACCGTAATATTCTATAAACTGCTCCACTTAAATTAGCAAAGAATTAATTATTAGCTAATTTAAAATTTGCAGCATGAAAAAAACAGTTACAGCTTGCTCATTAAAAAAACAAGCAGGCAATCCGTCCTTCAACCAGAATAAAAGAATAGTTTTATTCTTATGCCTGATGTTTTTTAATTTTTACAGTCAGACAGGATTAGCTCAAACTACGCCTACTACTGTGCAAAACGTTTTCCTTAATTGGAATATTAACGTTGGTTGTCAAATCATTTTACCTGAAAAAGATCGTTTACCTATAGATGCTATTGAATCTACCCCTAAAATTAGAGTTTGTGAAAACACGGGTGTTACTTACTCGCTAAATGGTGATATTTATCCTAATTCTAATGTACAATGGTCAATAACTGGCGGTACAGCATCAAATATAACTACTACATCAAATTCTTCAAGTATATATGTGATATGGGGTAATGCAGGATTAAATGGAGCAAATGTAACATTTACCATGAATGGAATATCTGGTAATACCATTACTAAAACATTGCAAATAGAAATTATAAAAAAGCCCATTGCAAGTTTCAAAGTTGTGCCGCTGGAAAATGATGGATACACTCGACCTATAATTTATACATGTATTGGTCAACCGATTCAATTTTGGGACACTTCATCAACAAATGGAGGTTCTACATTAGATAGTCATTATTGGGATTTTGGTGATGGAACGTTTTCTTCTGAAAATAACCCTTCTCATACCTACTATACTCCAACTCATTTTATTGTTAATTTAGTGGTTACAAATTCTTGCGGCTGTAAATCAACTACGAAAAGAGAAGTAGTTGTTAAAAAAGCTGAAAACAGTTTAAGTATTGCTTGTCCAAGTGTTGTATGTGATGGGCAGACTAGTACCTATAATGTACCATTTGGCGAACTTCAAATCTGTAAGGAATTTAATTTTACTTCTGATGGCGGAAGTATTATTGATAATCCAAATAATGGAAATGTTACTGTAACTTGGGATCATGTTGACGCTACTGGGTTTGGTTACCTTACTATAGACCCAAGTTTGTGTGATATATCATGCATGATACCATCAACTATAAAAGTTCCTGTTATACTTTCTCATGGTACTATAACTGGCAAAACAGTTATGTGTGTTGGTAATCAAGAAACTTTTAAACTGCCTCAATGGCCTACTACTGATTTTAAATGGGAAATAGAAGGAGACCCTAACAATACTACAGCGATTCTTCTAACAACCGACCAACGAAATGAAATTGTTTTACAGCCATTACAATCTGGTACTATAAATCTTATTTGTAACTACACAAACACTTTTTTACATTGTGGAGGATATGCTAAAATAACTATAAGAGTAAGTATACCTGAACCAATTACAGGTCCTACAACTTTGTGTGTTAATAGTTCCGGAAGTTATCATACTAATTCTACAAACGCTGTTAATTGGAAACTTTATAAAAACAACATTATAATTAGTGCACTTTCTAACACAAATTATTTTGATTTTAATTATACACTCGCTGGAAATTATATTCTTGAAGTTTCTGGAAGCAACGTTTGCGATAATCAAACCACTAGTATTACTGTTAATCCTATACCAGTTGCACCATTATTGACAAACATTACGGCACCTTTAGTAATTTGTCCAAATACTCCTTATGATTTTAAAGTAACTATTCCAAATCCGAATATGGACTATCAATGGGCTATTATTGGAGGTACTTTTGAAGGTGCTTCTTTAGGAAATTTAGTAACAGTAAAGTTTAATGCTAATGGACCATATTCTTTGATTCTAAAACAAACTATTACTGGGCAATCCAATTGTTCCTCCCCTTTTAGTACAGATATTCTTGTTGGAAAACAACTTGAAATTTTTCAAATTAAAGCTAAAATTTCTGATAATTACTCTAGTTTAACACCTGTTATTTCGTCTTGTCCGAATGGACTTAGCACCTATTATGCAGTAAATGATATTACAGCGGGTTTATATACAATAGGCGAAACCTATACATGGAGTGTGCCAGCTTCACTTGGAAGCATAGTTTCTGGTCAAGGCACAAATACGGTATCAGTTTTTTGGAACAATGTGAATAGTCCTACTGATGCTAACCTTTCTGTTACAATAAATAAATGCACCGTTACCAAAACCATACCTATGGTAATAAAATTAAAAACTGTTCCTGTGTTATTAATTTCAACTAACACTGTTTGTAGCGGTATAGATGCTGTAATTACACTATCTACTACAAATAATATGCCTCTTAATATGAATAATGTTATTAATTGGGAATTTGGAGATGGGACAACGCAACTGCAAACAGTAAATCAGAGTAACACGATTAATGGAGTAACAACAATGACGCATACCTATTTTACAAATGCAATTGGTGGCAACGTACTTTTTAATATTAAAGCTACAATTAATTTTGTCAATGGTTGCCTAGGTAATGCCAGCGCACTAGCTAATATTACGGTGCAGCCAGGACCTTTTGCAAGTGCATCTATTTTAAGTGGAGGTAATTCATTTTGTTTACCTGCT
Source organism: uncultured Bacteroidota bacterium (assembly GCA_903879875.1). Lineage (GTDB taxonomy): Bacteria > Bacteroidota > Bacteroidia > Flavobacteriales > Flavobacteriaceae > Flavobacterium. The sequence continues at coordinate 3,286 of CAIRNC010000476.1, read as the reverse complement.
CCAATTACAACAATTATGCAAGCCGCAACAGCTGATGGCGCAACTATTGAATGGCGAAAAGGCACATCTACTGCTAATATGGGCTCTTCGAACCAATTGATTATTGGTCAGTTTGCGCCTGATTCTTATTATTTTATGGCTACAAATAGCATTACAGGGTGTGTAACCAAGTCAAATGAAATAGCTGTTTATCAGCAAGTTTGTACAGTGCAACCGCCACCATCGGGTGGTGTAGGCACACCATGTACCCCGCCTTCTATTTCATTGAGTCAGCTGGCAAGCATTTCAACTTGTGATTTATTAGCATTAGAAGCTACCACTAGTTTGCCACCAATTTTCTCGTATTGGACTATTTTTGGACCTAACAATAACCAACTGGCGCTGCAATTACCTGGTACCGATTTATTTCATTACAATTTAGAAATTACAGATGCTGGTATATACCATGTTTCATATATAGGCAAATTCTTTTGTAACGGCGTGCTGGCTTCGGTTCAATCTCCAAATGTTGATTTTACGGTACCTTATATCGCTTCGTTTAATACAAAAGTAACTTGTTTTGCTAGCCCAGAAACCTATAATATTGAACTAATAAGTACTTCTAGTTTTATTACTACCGTTACTAACAGGCACTTTTATTACTATTGGAGTACTAACGTAAATGGGCCATGGACGGCTATAAACAATAACCCATCATTGCCTAATGCTAACTTTCAGACCCCATCGGGCACTTATTATTTTAAACTCGTGATCGATGGCGTACAAGATGGAGCTACTACTGCCTCTGCACTCTGCGAAAAAACTTCTTTTGAGATAGATATTGCACCCAATCCAATTCAAAATATTCTGTCTTCGAATAAAAATTGCTTTGACTCTGCGGTTGGTTTAAGTGTCCAACCTTTTATTTCAAATGAAAATTATGTATGGACGTTAAATAGCAATCCTTTGGTTACCACTTTAGCGCCTCTTCCTACACATGTATTTGATTCTCCTTTTCCGAATCAGGCTCAAACGGCAGGCGTTTCGGTATTGATTACCAACCAATACGGTTGTTCCAGACTAGTGTCAACAAATAACATCAGTATTCCAGAGCGATGTTTTTTTGGCGATATAACTGCCACCACCACAACTATATGTAAGAAAGGCAGTATAATATTGAACTATCTGGCTGACGGCGCACACCCTAATTCTTGTGTGCCTTATTACCAATGGTTTGACGGAAACATTTTACTAGCTACAACCACGGTTCCAACTTATACGGTACAGAATGTAGAAGGCACTCATTTTTATAGGCTTAAACTGGTTAGTAATATTAATAATCCACAAACAAGTTGTGATTTCGATTGCCCTTCACGTATTACGCCAACCTATAAATCATTGCCAACGGCTGTAATTAGTGCGCCTACTTTAATTTGTAGCGGTAACACAACCAATGCCACAGCTACTACTGATGCTACTAATTTTGATTGGTTGGTTGACAACCAATTACAACCGTTTCATAACAGTACTACTATCCCGCTCAACAGCTTTGCGGTTGGTGTACACAGTCTTACATTAAACACAATTGGTTCGGGCACACCTGTTTGTAGCAATACAGCTACTCAAAATTTTCAGATAAGTGAAACCCCAGGAGCACCTTCGGTAAGCTACAATTTAGACCCCGAAGATTGTAATTCCTACAAAATTACGTTAACCGCTACAGTACCTGACGGAGGTACAGGTGCAATAAATTGGAGTAGTGGTACACCCGGTAACCCAACCACGGTTTATAGTGGTGGGCCCTATATGGCAACTTACAATGATGGTTCGGGTTGTCTCACTTCGGCACAATTAGAAGTGCCTTATAGTTTAGACAAATACTTGTGGATTTTCCCAACAGGATGTTATTCGGAATGTGATAATAATTTAGGGACTATTATAGGTCCTAATGTAGAAGTACCACATTGGAACTGGCTATTAAACAACGAAACTGTGCTGGAGGGTTCGAGTTTTGTTGATTCTTACACCCCTAGTGTGAGTGGTACCTACAACCTTTCGCTTACATCGGCATGTAATCAAATTAGTCCAGCTATGGATTTGAATATTTATAGTTGTGAGGAGTGCAAAGTAAAATATATTGTTGATAAAATTTCGTGTACAAGTCGTGAGTTTTTAAAATACAGTATTGCTTTAGTTGCTGTAAATGAAAGCGGTATGATACTAAACTGTACCGTAACAGCAACTAATAACAATGCTCTTGTAGTACCTGCTGGTTTTATTTCGCCAACTGGCGAAAACATATTCTATTTTGATATTATTCCACTCAATGGTTTTGTAAGTGGACCAATAGAATTCTATATCAATGGAGTAGACGATCATGGCACCCTATGTAATAAAAAAGTAGTAATTGAATTTCCAGATTGTCAGTTCGATCCCAATCATGATGTTATTATTGACCCTCATCAGACAGGGAAAGAAGATGCTGTTCTAAAAAATAATAGTACTTTTAATCTCTATCCGAACCCTGCTAGTGCAAGTGTAAATATCCAGTACGATTGTCAATCAGACAATACAACACTTGAGGTTTTTGATTTAACAGGAAAGTTGCTTATCTCTAAAAAAATAGAGTTTAAAAAAGGAGAACTTACTTTAGACACATCTGCTATTAGCTCTGGATTGTACCTTGTTGTTCTTAAAGAGAATAAACAAGTAATCATGCAAAAAAAATTAATAATTAATTAATAAATTTACCCCATCGTTTCAACATAGAAACAATGGGGTATTACTTTTAAATATATAAATTATGAAATCAAATAAATATTTAGTATTTGTTTTTTTATGCTTTTTAACAACTGCTTTACAATCTCAATGTTTTAACAGTATTAGTGCAGGGGGGTATCATACTATTGCAATAAAACCCAATGGCACCATTTATACTTGGGGCAATCGTAGTTTCGGATGGGGAAGCTTAGGGTTGGGCAGTGGTTCTTCAAATGTGTCAACTCCTACTTTAGTTAACAATACAACCAATTGTAAGTTTATTACTTCGGGAGAATATAATACTTTTATTATTAAAAACGATGGAACACTATGGGCGGCTGGTGGCGGTGAATATGGTGAGTTAGGTGATGGGGGTTTTGGTAATGGACATGTGTTTCAAAATTTCACCCAAATAGGCACTGCTACCAATTGGAAGATTGTTGCAGCAAATTATGGTCATACTGTAGCTTTAAAAACCGATGGCAGTCTATGGGCTTGGGGTTTAAATGATAGTGGACAAGTAGGCGATGGTAGCTATATCAATAGG
>CAIRNC010000475.1 GCA_903879875.1 uncultured Bacteroidota bacterium | reverse complement strand
TGGAATGATTTTTAAAGTCAATGCTTTTGGCAAAACTACTCCTTTGTCCATTCCTTTTTTCATATACACCATGCAGGAATCCAACCAAGTGCTGTACAAATTCATTCTTTTTAGAAAATTGGTGTAATCTTTCTCTGTTTTAAACGGTTGTGCACTGCTACCACACGCATATTGCGTTAGGGTTAAATGTGTTCCCGAAAACTGATGAATGGGTAATAAATTTGTAGGCTGTAAGAGCATTTCTTTGCCTACCGCTGTTTCCCATTGAATGATTTTGTAACTGTTTTTTTCTTCTTCCTTGAGCTGATTTGTATCAATTGCGGTTAACGCTTTTTCATATTTGTCGAAAAATTGTTTTTGAGTTGCGCGATACACATCGGTCATTTCTAATTGCAGTTGGTCATTGTATTCATTTTGCCCATTTTGAGTAGCATCAAGTGGATTCAATACATTTTTTTCGTCAAAATAGCTTTTGGTTAAGGCGCTAAAGTCTTGCTTTGGGCTGTCTTTTTTGCAATTTACAAATAAAATAGCTACAGATATTGCAACTAAAAATAAGGATAGTTTTCTCATAGTGAAGAGCTTAAAAAAGTGAAATGTAAAACTAAGGTATTGTTTGAATGAAAAAGGTTAATGAAATCTTAATTTATTAGCCGTGATACACGCGTGAAGCAATGATTTTTCCAGCTTTGACATCCAGTACTTCTGCAACAAGCATGTCGTCTTCCTCTTTTACCATTCGGATGTATTCCATAAAAACCCTGTCGGAATTGGCGGTAAGCGATGTTACTTTGTAATGTAACGTAGGCAATCGATCAAAGGCATCTTGCCACCATTCGCGCAATGCTTGTTTTCCGGATACTAAACCATTCGTTTCGGGTTTTCTGATTTTTAGTTTTGGGCTGTAATGTTCGGCTTCGTCATCATATAAGGACAAAAGTTGTTCGAGATTGTGGCTGTTGAAAGCGTCAAACCATTTGAATGCTATTGCTTGTAAGGAATTGGGTGTCATAATTTTTATGGTAAAAAGAAAAATTCCTGCTTTGTTGACAAACAGGAATTTAAGTTAATTTGGATTAATTTTTTTAGCCAAAAGATACGGTTTACACGTTCTTCAAGTTGATAATTTCTTGATCGGTAAGGTATCGCCAATTGCCACGAGGCAAATTCTTTTTGGTTAAACCCGCAAAAGCAACACGATCAATTCGCAAAACATCATAGCTGAAATGTTCAAAAATGGAACGAACCACTTTTACATTTGACGAACGCAGTTTTAAACCGATTTCGCTTTTAGGTTCGTTTTCAATATAGCTAACTTCTTCTACAAACACGCGATGTCCATCAAGAACCAGACCTTTGCTTATTTTTTCTAAATCTTCGAATTTCAAGTTTTTGTCTAAGGAAACCTGATAAATTTTAGAAGACTTTTGACTTGGAAGTGTAAACTTACGAATCATGTCGGTATCGTTGGTAAACAATAAAAGTCCTGTTGTGTTTTTATCCATTCGCCCTACAGCACCAATTTTAGAAGTGGTAGAACCCTTTACTAACTCCAATACATTTCGGAATTCTTGTCCTTCGTCTAATGCCGTTGTAAAGTTTTTAGGCTTGTTTAGTAAAATATATTCTTTTTTCTCAGGAGTGATTATGGCTCCATCAAAATTGACTATATCACCCGGTTTTACCATATATCCCATTTCAATAACGGGAATTCCATTTACTTTTACATTGCCCGATTGGATATAAATATCGGCATCACGACGGGAGCATGCTCCAGAATTGGCGATGTATTTGTTCAATCGAATTTCGTCAGCTACTTTAGGTCGTTTTGGTGCTTGATTTGGTTTTTTCTCTACTTTATCTGTAGCTACTATAGCTGCTTTCGTACCGCCTGTTCGTGTTGGTTTTTCTTTTTTTGGTCCCTGGGCACGTTTTGCCATGGCAGGTTTTGGCTTATTGGAACTTGGTCGCGAACTGTTTGGTCTAGCGCCACTTCCTTTTTTATTGCCTTCCTTGTTATTCATAATATGCTGTAATTTTTGCAAAGATAGTATTTATATCATTGGCAATTGCTAATTTATAGAAGCCAGCAACAGATATACCAGCGATATTTATTTATGATGCAGGATTTTGACACCAAACTCTAAGAAATAATCCAATTTGAATGCCCGACTTGTTTAAAGTGTGCTTTTTAAATATTTAAATGGTATTCCTAATGATCATTTAATGGTAAACCTTGTTTTTGCCAGTCTTTCCAGTTGATGTATTCTGGAGCTACGCGGTGTTCTTCCATCGTGATGCAATTGTCAACAGGGCAAACGAGTTTGCATAAATTGCAACCCACACATTCTTTTTCGTTCACCGAATAATTGTTGTGCGGAATCAATTTTTCAATGTTTATGGATTGGTGTGAAGTATCTTCACAAGCAATATAGCACAATCCACAATGGATACATTTGTCTTGATTGATTTTAGCAATGTGATGGTAATTGATGTCTAAATCTTCCCAATGGGTGATTTTTTCTACTGATTTTCCAATGAATTCATCGATGGTTTTATAACCTTTTTCGTCCATCCAATTGTTTAGTCCTTTGCACATGTCTTCTACAATTCTAAAACCGTGCGTCATAGCTGCTGTACAAACTTGTACCGAACTTGCGCCAAGAAGCATGAATTCTACTGCATCTTTCCATGTGCTAACTCCACCAATACCAGAAATAGGCACTCGAGAAGCAACGGGATCTTGGGCAATTGTGGTCAACATTTTTAAAGCAATTGGTTTCACGGCTGGTCCGCAATACCCACCAAAAACGCTTTTTCCTGCTACATACGGATTGGGTACTAAGGTATCTAAATCAACACCCGTAACACTTTGAATCGTATTAATTAAACTCAATGCATTTGTCCCACCTTCTACCGCGCCACGAGCTGTTGGCACTACCGAATGTACATTGGGTGTCAGTTTTGTAATTACAGGAATGGTCGCTTTTTCCATTACCCATTCTACTACCATTTTGGCAATTGCTGGATCTTGTCCTACTGCTGCTCCCATACCTCTTTCAGTCATTCCGTGAGGGCAACCAAAATTCAATTCGAATCCCATAGCGCCGGCATCTTCACATTTCATGATGAGCTCGTGCCACGATTTACGGTCATTGTCAGCCATTAAGGATACTATCATAGCGCGGTCTGGAAACATTTTTACCACTTCGGTAATTTCGCGAAGGTTGATTTCCAATGGCCTATCGCTAATGAGTTCGATATTATTGAATCCCATCATTCGCTTACCGCCATAATTTACTGATGAATATCTTGAAGATACATTTTTGACTTGCGAGCCCAATGTTTTCCATACAACTCCACCCCAACCGGCTTCGAAAGCTCGAACAACATTGATTAATTTATCTGTCGGTGGAGCACTTGCCAACCAAAAAGGATTGGGTGATTTTATTCCTAAAAAATTTGATGATATATCTGCCATTTTTTATTATTTTGAATGTTAAATTTTGAATTTTGAATGTTTTTTATGCATAATTATTGAATAGATTCTTGACTTGTTTTGACAATTTTGGTCAAGATGTTTATAATATGGTCAATGTTGTTTAAGTAAGTTGAATAATCAAATTTCACTAATTGGCTTTTGTCTAAAAGACGTAGCCAATATTTTGTTTCTCTAGCTTCTTTGGATGAAATAGACATTTTTGCTATAAAATCTTTCTTAGTTTGTGCTGCATTTGCTTCTTCAACGTTTGCTCCAATGCTTGTTGCGCTTCTTATTAATTGTTTTGAGATAACAAATTCCTTTTGTTCATTCATAAACTTGTACAATTCTATGATTTGAATCGAAAAATCAAATGTCAATGTTACAATCTTATTTTCTGTTTTCATTCAAAATTCAACATTAAGCATTCAAAATAAATTTTATAATAGCTTTTGCTCCATCTTTTCCAGCCTGAACGGCATCGACTACTTCTTTTCCACCGTTGACACAATCGCCACCAGCAAAAATGCCTTTAATATTCGTTTCTGTTGAAGCTCCAATTGTAATTTTTCCTTTATTGTTTGCCACTTTATTTTCATTTACCATTTCTGAAAACGGCATTTGTCCTGCGGCTTTAATAATCATATCGACATCCAAAGTTATTGTTTCTCCAGAAACTACAGGGCTTCTTCTGCCGCTGGCATCGGGTTCTCCTAGTTGCATTACATCACAAACGAGTTGGGTTACTTTCCCGTCTTTCCCGATGATTTCTTTTGGAGAGGCCAGCCAAATAATGGCACAACCATCGAGTTTGGCAATGTTCAACTCTTTTTCAGTACACGACATTTCGTCTTGTGTTCTTCGGTAAATTAAAGTTACCTCGCTTGCTCCTAATCGTTTGGCTTGGGTTGCGGCATCAATAGCGGTCATTCCCATTCCGATTACGGCTACTTTACTACCCACAGCGATAGACGAAAAAGCATTGGTTCTCAATTCGTAAATAAATTTTATAGCATCAACCACCCCGTGTAGGTTTTCTCCTGGAATTTCTAATTGGCGCGCCAATCCAACTCCAAAAGCCAAATAAACGGCATCATAATTTTGTTGTAACGAAGCCAATGTTATGTCTTTTCCTAATTCTTGGTTGTATTTGATGTCAATACCGCCAATAGCTGTGATGTAGTTTACCTCGTCTTCACAAAATTCAGGAGTTACTTTATAGGCTGCAATTCCGTATGTCATTAAGCCTCCGCCTTTGCTTTCTTTTTCATAAATTGTAACGTCAATACCTTCTCGGCTCAAGGTGTGTGCGCAACTCAATCCTGCGGGACCGGCACCAACAATGGCTACTCTTTTCCCAGTGGAAGGTTTGCGTTCAAAAAGTTGCCAGTGGTTTGCAATGGCTTTTTCGGTGGAATAGCGTTGCAATTTAGCGATATGAATGGGTTCTTCGTGCATGAAATTATAGACACAATTGCCTTCGCACAGTTTTTCAACAGGGCACACTTTGCTGCAACCCGCTCCCATAATGTTGGAAGACAAAATGGTGTGCGCCGAACCTTTAATATTGTCCGTGGCAATTTGTTTGATGAATTTTGGCACGTTGATGGATGTCGGACAAGCCTTCATGCAAGGTGCATCATAACAAAACAAGCACCGATTGGCTTCTAATATTGCGGCATCTGATGTTTCAAAAGGCGGGTGAATATCCGAGAAGTTTTCTTGGTATTCCTCTTGGGTTAAGCGATTGGTTTTTATGGACATAGTTTACTATTTTGAATTTTGAATTATAAATTTTGAAAGGATTGCCTTTTTTCTTCCGCCTATTCCTTTTTCTTCCGTGTATTGTTTTTTCTTCCGTGTATCAATATAGAGCTTCGGAGTGTAAAGGTAGTGTAACTCTGTATTACTATTTGGCTTCCGCCTATCCAGATGAAGCTTCGGTGTGTTGCGGTAAAGCTACTCTGGGTCACTATTTGGTTTCCGTGTATGGATGTAATGCTTCCGTGTGTTAAGATGAAGCTTCGGTGTGTAAAGGTGGAGTAACTCTGTGTTACTGTTTGGCTTCCGCCTGTTGTTTTAAGTTTTGTCATTCTGACGGAGGAAGAAACAAATTCTTTACTTTCGTTATGCTATGCTTCCTGCGTCAGTATGACAATAAAACTTTAATTTGTTGTTATTGAAACCGTGGTTTATGGGGTTATTGGTTTGGCTTTTGGTTTTGTGGTTTGGCTGTTTAGTGTTGCTGCCACTTTTGCAAAACTGAAAAGTTGTTGTTTTATTTTGTCGGTTTTGTAGAAGTTGCTGGCAATTTTTGAAATACTAATGACCTCGTCATAGATGTCGTTGAAAACGACAATCACTTCGTTTGTGATTTCTTTTCTAGCTCCTTTGAAGGTTTCTTGATTGACGTTGGCGTTTTTAAGGTTTTGGGCATATTCAAAAATGGCATCGATTGTGGCTTGTGCCGTGCCTTTTGCAACGATGTCGGCGGCTAATTCAGTTGATAAATTTTTTTTGAATTGAAATACTAAATTTACTAAGCCTTCTTGGTCGCCTTTTTGGGCTGCTTTGTGATAGGTTGTAAAGCCTAGTTGGGTTAGAATTTCTGTTTTTTGAACGGGAAATTTTTTATAGTCTTGTTCTATTTGTACTTTAAATTCGGCAAGATCGTTAAGTGCTTTTGCTTGAATACCGTATACTATTTGACTGGCTGCTCTGAGGTTTTTGGCTGCATCTGTACCTAAATAGTTATCAGTATCGGTTTGTATTTTTTCTTTTAGATTATCAAAAAAAGGGTCTGCCCAAATGCTTCTTTTAGATTGAAGGAATGTTTTGTTAGCAATAGCGTTTTCGATAATTGTTTCAGCAGTGGTTAGCATTTCCACATCTTTGACTTTGTATTTTCTTGCGATTGTTGTTGACATGATAATTCGGTTTTAAAGGTTTGAATTACAAATATATTTAATTTTTTAATGCAACTCAACACCTTACATAAAATAAAAAAAGTATAGGTTTTGACAGTGCCAAAACCTATACTTTTTTTACTAATAAAATTTAAATCTAGTTGCTTTTAATAAGTTTAGTTGTACCCACTTTTTCGTTGGTTGCATTGTAATACACTAAATAATACAAACCGTTTGTGATGCTGTTTAAATCATAATTGCCCGATTTGTTTCGGTCAAAACGTTTTACCAATTGCCCTAGATGATTTACTACTTCAATAGCTTCGTAATTAATATCGTTTGAAACAGCAATAAGCCCTTGGGTTGGGTTGGGGTAAACCGTAAAATTCTTGTCATTAAAACCTGATGATTGCAACGAAACAGGACTGCTTAAAGGCGTTGAAAAGAGTAACGTTTTGGTGTCTGAAACTCCCGGTGTATAAACACAATCAGAACTCAAAGCATTAACTATTAAAATATAATTAGAAGCGGTTGTAGTTGGTAAAGGAATAGTAAAATCATTTTCGGCTGGAAACCAAGGTGTAGTTAAGAGTAATTTAAAACAAATATTTAATGTTATTGTATTGTTTACATTATCATAAGAAAATGTTTGAATAGCAGCAGGTCCTTGAACTTTTGTATGTATATTTATTTCTGACGCATTTAAAGCCGTAACAGTAATTTGTTGAATTACATAAGCCTTTGAAGTTTGAAAAGTAACTAAAAGTAGGGTTAAAAAAAGTAATTTTTTCATAATTTCTAATTTTTTATTAATTGCTTTTAATAAGCTTAGTTGTCCCCACTTTTTCGTTGGTTGCATTGTAATACACTAAATAATACAAACCGTTTGTGATGCTGTTTAAATCATAATTCCCCGATTTGTTTCGGTCGAAACGTTTTACCAATTGCCCTAAATTATTTATAACTTCAATTGCTTCATAATTAATGTCGTTTGAAATAGAAATTAACCCTTGGGTTGGGTTGGGGTAAATATGGCTATAATTGTTGCTGAACTGGGTATTGGATAAATTTATATCGAAAATATGAAAATAGATATCTTCATAAGTAAGTGTTGGTGGGTTATATGGTGGTGTATTATTGTACCCTATTGCATTTGTAGTCATTTTTATGTGTATTACATTTGATGGCAGGCTATTGTTATAAATTACAGTGTCTGTTGTCGTACAAGGGTCAAAAACCACAGTACCTGTTATATTATAATAGCCTTTTACATAAAAAGTGTCGTCAATAATTGTAAAGGTATGATTAACAAGATGAAAACAACCTCCCCCTGCAGGACTAAAAGTAGTTTGGAATGTAAAATGATATTCGTTGACGCTAATTTGTTGGTAACTAAAAGTAGTTCCGGTTATAACACTTGTTATACTTTGTGCTTTAATTGCGTTTCCAAAAAAGAAAACACTAATAAGGATGATTAAATTTTTCATAATAGCTAATTTATCATTAATTACTTTTAATAAGTTTAGTTGTACCC
>CAIRNC010000474.1 GCA_903879875.1 uncultured Bacteroidota bacterium | reverse complement strand
GCATTATCTGCTATAGCGATAGGTTGCTTAATTTATATTCCAAAACTGCTTGTATTGTAAAAATAGAAAAGCAATAAATATTTTATTATTTTTACAAAATCATAAAAAATAGAATGGCAAAAACGGTAAAAAAAGAATCAGACAAGACCGCTGGACAAGAAAAAAGCAAAGGCATAAGTAAACAACATAAATTCCTCTTTGGTAGTTTGTTGGTGCTTTTTTCCATTGCATTATTATTGTCATTTATTTCCTTTTATATCTATGGACAATACGATCAAAGTGCTGTCAATCAGTTAACCAATAGAAATGTAAATGTTGAAAATTGGTTGGGAAAAGCAGGTGCCTACTTGTCGGATATTTTTGTTTATCAAGGTTTTGGTGTTGCTTCGTTTTTGTTTGTTCGGCTTTTATTTTTAACAGGCGCTTACCTTGTTATGGATTTATCTTTAAAAAAGTTAAGAAGTACTTGGTTTTGGGATTTATTTGCGATAGTTATTATTTCTATTATTTTCGGTTTTTTTGCCAATTTCCTCCCAGAATTAGGAGGAGTCGTTGGCTATGAAATGAATTTATTTCTTCAAGATTTTATCGGAAAAGCGGGAACCATTTTAGCTTTATCTTTTGGATTAATCATTTATCTTATTTATAAAATTAAAATTTCGCCGGAGTCCATAAAAGCGTTATTTGAAAAATCAAAAAAAGATATTAAAAACGATTTAGATGCTTTAAATACGCCTGTATCTTCAGGAAACAACAGTTATATTTTAGAAGAATTTGCTGTAAATGAGGAAGAGGAGGAGGCCGATTTTGAAGCTGAAGAATCTAAACCAATTTCTCAATTTGAAAGCAACAAGCAAGGTTTAAAGCCTACAATTTCCTCCGCTTCAGAATTGATTTTGGAACCGACTTTAAAAACAACACCACTTGAGATTAATCAACCATTAGAGGTAACACCTCCAATAAATGAAGAATTTCTTGAAGATTTTGTCATTGAAAAAGTAGAAGAAGAACCCATTGTGGAAGAAAATCTAGCTTCTCGATTAGTGGCCGATTTCGGATTATTTGATCCTACATTGGACTTGTCCAACTACAAATATCCAACATTAGATTTGCTCAAAGAATACTCTTCTGGAGGAATAACAATCAATCAAGAAGAATTAGAAGAGAATAAAAACAAAATTGTTGAAACACTTCGAAATTATAAAATAGAAATTGCTCATATAAAAGCGACTGTTGGACCATCAGTTACGCTCTATGAAATTGTGCCTGAAGCAGGTATTAGAATTTCGAAAATCAAAAGTTTAGAAGACGATATTGCCTTATCATTATCAGCTTTAGGGATTCGTATTATTGCTCCAATTCCTGGGAAAGGAACCATTGGTATTGAAGTACCGAATAAAAATCCGACCATGGTTTCTATGAAAAGTGTTATAGGTTCCGCACGTTTTCAAGAAGCCGAAATGGAATTGCCAATTGCTTTAGGTAAAACAATTTCTAATGAAACTTTTGTTGTTGATTTGGCCAAAATGCCTCACTTATTGATGGCAGGAGCTACCGGTCAAGGAAAATCAGTTGGATTAAATGCGGTAATTACTTCGTTACTTTATAAAAAGCATCCTGCAGAAATCAAATTTGTAATGGTTGATCCCAAAAAAGTGGAATTAACGCTTTTTAATAAGATTGAAAGACATTATTTAGCCAAACTTCCAGATTCGGAAGATGCAATTATTACCGATAACGCAAAAGTAGTCAACACGCTGAATTCGCTTTGTGTAGAAATGGACAATCGCTATAATTTATTAAAAGATGCGATGGTTCGTAACATTAAAGAATACAACGAAAAATTTAAAAGCAGAAAATTAAATCCTGAATTAGGACATCGTTATTTGCCTTATATCATTTTGGTTGTCGATGAGTTTGCCGATTTGATAATGACTGCTGGAAAAGAAGTGGAAGTGCCTATTGCACGATTGGCACAATTAGCCAGAGCTATTGGAATTCACTTAATTATAGCAACTCAACGTCCATCGGTAAACGTAATTACAGGTTTAATAAAAGCCAATTTCCCCGCTCGTATTGCATTCAGAGTTTCTTCTAAAATAGATTCAAGAACCATTTTAGACACTCAAGGAGCTGATCAATTGATAGGACGTGGCGACATGCTTTATCATAACGGGAATGATGTAGTTCGTGTGCAATGTGCTTTTGTAGATACTCCAGAAGTTGAAAAAATAGTAGATTATATCGGTTCTCAAAAGGCTTATGCTACAGCTTATTTGCTTCCAGAATTCTCTGGAGAAGAAAGTGGCATCAATCTTGATATGGATATTTCCGAAAGAGATGGTTTATTTAGAGAAGCTGCCGAAATCATTGTAAATGCGCAACAAGGTTCTGCTTCTTTGCTTCAACGAAAATTGAAATTGGGCTATAATAGAGCCGGTAGATTGATAGATCAACTAGAAGCCGCGGGTATTGTTGGTCCTTTTGAAGGAAGTAAAGCACGGAATGTAAATATTCTTGATATAAATGCACTCGATCAATTTTTCAGTAACGAACAAGATTAATATCAAAAATCGAAGTTGTATGAATCCCAAAGAAAAAAATACAATTACTATGTTTAAAATAAATTTTACAATTCTATTCCTATTTTTTATTAATTTATCAGCTGTAGCGCAAGATAAACAGGCAAAAGAATTGTTAAGTCAAGTAACTGAGAAAGTAAAAAGTTACAACAATATTGTTATTGATTTTAAATATTCGCTTAACAATGCAAAAGAAAATATCAATCAAGAAAGCAAAGGTAATGTTACAATGAAAGGCAATTTATATGTCTTAAATTTAATGGGTGTTACCAAACTTTTTGATGGTAAAAAAATCTACACGATTAATCCTGAAGACGAGGAAATTTCGATTTCTAAATTCAATGAAAAAGAAGATAATGCCATTACACCCTCTAAAATGTTGACTTTTTTTAATTCGGGTTATAAATTTTCATGGGATATTTTACAAAATATCAAAGGAAGAAAAATTCAGTTTATAAAATTAGTTCCAACAAACACTAAAGATCCGATTAAAGAAATCCTATTAGGGATAGATATTCAAACCAAAAACATTTATAATGTAATTCAAGTTGGAAAGAATGGTACAAAAACTTCAATAATTGTTAATTCTTTTAAAACCAACCAACCATTGTCAAATAATCAATTTACCTTTGTTGAGAGTAAATATCCAAAATATTACATCAATAAACTAGATTAGCATTAGGTGAAAATTCTTGACAAATACATTTTAAAAACATTCTTAACTACATTTGCTTCGGTCTTTGTAATTCTATTCTTCATTTTTATATTACAGACGGTTTGGCTTTTTATATCCGAATTGGCCGGAAAAGATTTGGATTTTATACTTATTATTAAGTTTCTACTTTTCTCTATGCCTAACATTGTGCCAATGGTATTGCCGTTGTCCATACTTTTGGCTTCCATAATGACCTTTGGCGATTTGTCTGAAAATTATGAATTTGCAGCAATGAAATCTGCTGGAGTATCCTTGCAAAGAGCCATGAAAAGTTTGGTGCTTTTTATTTTAATTTTGAGCGTTGCCGCATTTGCATTTGCGAACAATGTGATACCCTATTCCCAATACAAATTCACAAATTTTAGAAGAAACATTGCCCAAGTAAAACCAGCAATGGCAATAGCTGAAGGACAATTTAGTGAAGTTGGGAATTATACCATTAAAGTAGATAAAAAATCAGGAGAAAACGGTCGATTGCTTCAAAAAATTACCATTTTCAAAAAATCGGTTCTTGGTATTGGAAATACTACCGTAATTAAAGCACAAAGTGGCGAATTAATGAGTAATGAATCCTCCAACATTCTTCAATTAATTATGTATAATGGAAGTCAATATGAAGATATTATTCCGAAAAATTACATGGATAGAAACAAAGTGCCTTTTGCAAAAACGTATTTTAAGAAATATACCGTAAACATGGATTTATCAAAGTTGAATAAATCTAATGATGATGATGGACAAGATATAAATACGAATAAGATGCTTAACCTTAAAGAGCTTAGATATACACTGGATTCTTTGAATAAAAATTATAATAAAAGTATTATTTCTTTTACCGAAAACATACATCAACGGTCAGGCATAACAGCAATTGAAAGACCTCAAACCGAGACCGCAATTGACACTTCCAAAACGGAAAAGGTAAAACCAATTAGCACGCCTTCTAATTTATTAACGTTATTTGATGTTACTGAACAATTAAAAATAATAGATGTTGCAAAGAGTAATATCATTGGAGCCAATTTTACGATATCCAATACAAAAGAAGAATTAGCCTACATGGAAAAAAATATAAACGGACATTGGGTGTCTGTTTATGATAAATTTGTAATGGCTTATGCTTGTTTATTAATGTTCTTTATTGGAGCCCCACTTGGAGCAATCATTAGAAAAGGAGGGCTGGGACTTCCAATTGTATTCGCCGTATTAATATTTATCACTTTTCATTTTGTCAATACTTTTGGTAGAAAAGTAGCTGAAGAAAATGGAATTTCTGCTTTTTTAGGTTCATGGATGTCATCATTGATTCTAACTCCGTTAGCAATATTACTAACCTATAGAGCTACAAATGATATTGGATTGATTAATATTGATGTTGTAATTCAACCCATTCAAAAACTTTTCGCTAAACTATTTCCTCAAAAATAAAAAATAATGTTGCCAAATAAAATAAAGCTCAATACCATAGAAGAAGCCATTGAAGATATTCGTCAAGGCAAAGTTATTATTGTAGTTGATGATGAAAATCGTGAAAATGAAGGTGATTTTTTGGCTGCAGCCGAAAAAGTTACTCCAGAGATGATCAATTTTATGGCGACTCATGGGCGTGGTTTGATTTGTGCACCATTAACTGAAAGCAGATGCAAAGAGTTAGACCTGCATGCCATGGTGTCAAATAATACAGACCACATGGAGACGGCTTTTACGGTTTCAGTAGACTTAAAAGGAAATGGAGTTACAACCGGAATTTCGGCTTCTGATAGAGCTAAAACGATACTTGCATTAGTAAATCCAAATACAAAACCTTATGAATTGGCACGTCCAGGACATATTTTTCCTTTAGTTGCCAAACAAGGTGGCGTTTTAAGAAGAACAGGACATACCGAAGCAGCAATTGATTTTGCTCGATTAGCAGGGTTTAAATCGGCGGGCGTAATTGTTGAAATTATGAACGAAGACGGTACCATGGCTCGTTTGCCTGAGTTAGTTAAAGTAGCTCAGAAGTTTGATTTAAAACTGGTTTCTATTGAAGATTTAGTCGCTTATCGAATGCAACATGATAGTCTAATTGTAAAAAAGGAAGATTTTGATGTAGAAACCCGATTTGGAATTTTTCGATTGAGAGCTTATGAGCAAACGACTAACAAACAAATACATATTGCTTTAACCAAAGGAACTTGGAATTCAGGAGAACCCATTTTAACCCGAATCCATTCCTCACAAGTAAATAATGATTTATTGGGTACTTTGACCAATAATGCCGAACAACAATTAGACGATATGTTCAAAGTAATTAATGGTCATGGAAAAGGAGCCATTATATTTATTAATCAAGATATGCAATCTGTAAACCTACTAAATAGAATTGCAGAACTCAAAATATTACAAGAAAAAGGAATTCTAAAAGCGCCTAAAATCATTATTGACAGCAAAGATTTTGGAATAGGAGCTCAAATTCTTCATGATTTAGACATTTCAAAAATCAGATTAGTTTCAAATACAGAACAAACGAAAAGAGTAGGTATGATTGGTTACGGACTCGAAATTACAGAATATGTTTCGTATTAATCAACTTTAATTGATTTCTTACAATTCAGTCGTATTGAATTTTAGACTCTAACTTTTACCCGTTGTTTACTATCATATCAGATAGAAAAAAGATCATACATAATGCCATAAGAACTGCAAGTCCAAAAGTACTTAAGGCCACTTTTTTTAATTCGGGGTCTAATGCTCGAGGTTCTTTATTTCTATAAACGGTTATTAAATGGCTAATTAAAGGAAAATAGGCCACTACAAAAATGTATTGGTCAAAATGAAAATCACTTAAAAATCCGAAAAGCAACATCAAAATCATTGGGGTTGTAACAAGAAAATAATGATAGATTTTCGACTTTTCTCCTCCAATTTTCACCACAATTGTATTTTTACCCGATTTTTTATCTGAAACTTCATCGCGCATATTATTGAGATTCAATACCGCTACACTTAAAAGTCCAATGGCTGTTGCAGGGAGAAATAAAATAGAATCCAATTGTTTGGAATACAAAAAATTGACGCCTAAAGTGCTTACTAAACCAAAAAACACAAATACGAATACATCACCATAACCACGATAACCATAAGCGGAACTACCTACAGTATATCGAATAGCAGAAGCAATTGCTAAAATTCCTAATATCAAAAAGAAAAGGGAGTATCCAAAATGCGCTTGTCCAAAGGCAAAATAGATCAGCAACATTGCCGAAATCAAAGTCAGTAAAGAAGTAATAATTATAGCTCGCTTCATAGCTTGTGGTGAAATAACACCACTTTGTATCGCTCTTTTAGGACCAATTCGGTCTTCATTGTCAGTTCCTTTTATTCCATCGCCATAATCATTGGCAAAATTCGACAAAACCTGTAATCCCAAAGTAGTTAAGAGTGCAAACCCAAAAATCCGCCAGTTAAATACCTCAGTTGGTGTAAGTACTTCTTCGGTGGGATAGGCTAAAGCATACATACTTCCGACAATGATACCAGAAACCGATAAAGGTAAAGTTCTTAATCGGGCGGCTTGAATCCAATGTTTCATTTTTTGTTGAATTTGTATTGATTTGAAGCTACAAATGTAATAGTTTTTTAGGTTTTGAATTAAGGATTAACTTCAAATTGTGGATTAAATGCTTCTCGATACATTTTAGCACTAAAAGCTATTGCATTTAGTACTAAAACACACGAAGAGACTTAAATCAAAAACTAATTGCAATAACTACAACTACCGTCACTTCGAGTGATTTTCTGTTTTAAAAACGCTAGTTTTT
>CAIRNC010000473.1 GCA_903879875.1 uncultured Bacteroidota bacterium | reverse complement strand
TTCTTTCGATTTATACCATAGTTTTTCAGTTGTTGTAAAGTACAGTTGCTTCCTGTAGGCTTCATAGATGAGCTATATTTTAGTCTTATAGTAGCTATAATAATAGTATAGTACTTCTATAGTGAGTCTATAAAAAACAGCATTTTTATAGACTGAGTATAGAGTCAGTATAGACTCAGTATAGAGTCAATAGGGTTTTAATATAAAGTAAATAAGAAACAACTATTCCTTTAATAAGGAGGAAGTAGGTGTAAAACAGGAAGGATTTCTAGTTAAAGTGTGGAACAACCGCTACTATGTAATGTACAATTAAGAGAGAAGTAAACATTGCAAACGGCTAGTATATAAAGTAAGTAAGAACCGGCAGTAAAGCCCTATTTATTGATAATGATAAAAATAATTTCTTACATCATCATCGTTACCAACCAAAATAAGCTTTTGTTTGGGAAATATTTTCTCGATTTTTAACGTATCCAACTTGTCAATAATATATTCTCGATTACTAGAGAAATGAATTAGGGTTGTTATTCCAATTGTTTCATTATTTATAGGCAATTTTTTTATTCCGTTTTTATAGACATAAGAATCACCATCTTTATATTCTGTCATATAATCAAGATGCCCATTATTAAATAACTTAAAAAAATATTCAATATCATATCGTTTTTCGTTCAATATAAATCCAGGGTACTTATTACTTTCAAATTTGAAATTCTCTATTTTAATAGAATCAAGAGTTGTTTTGCTTATCCGTGGGCTAAAAACAATATATTTTCCGTCGATTCTCGAATTCTCTGGAATCGGAGATTGGTGTTTGCAATTAAAAAATACAAGGGATATTAAAACAGTAATCGTAATAGTCTTTTTCATGTCATTTAAAAAGGGCTTAACCCTTGTTAATATTGATGTAAAGTAGTTGTTAGACATAAAAATAAAATAAATTGACAAATGTTTCTCTCGTTTTATGTATTTCTCAAATATATACATTTATTTGATTGAAACGAAAAAGTGGACTTTTGGGGTTATTTGGTTTGTATATGGAAAACAATACTTCATTAAAAAAAACCACCCCTATTTCAATTTATAAAACAAGGGTGGTTGGTTAAAAATAATGAGAAACAAAAACTTTATACCAATTCTTCTTCGTGTTTGAATTCAGAAACCAGTTTCTTTTGCATTTCATACGAAATAGCATCATAATGGTCAAAAGCGGAAGTAAATCGGGCTCTACCTTGGGTTACGGCACGCAAATCACTACTGAATTCATACATTTCGGCAAACGGTATTTGTGCTGTAATTAGCGTAAATTGTCCTTCGCCATCCATGTTTTCTATAGCAGCTCGGTGCGATTGTACGGTGCTCATGATGCCTCCAGTTAGCTCGTCTGGTGCTTGAATTTTTACTTTATAAATAGGTTCCAATAATTGTGGGTCGGCATTGACAAAGTTTTCTTTGAACGCCATCATTCCTGCCAGTTTAAATGACAAATCGTTGCTGTCTACCGGGTGCATTTTTCCGTCAAATACAATCACTCGCACGTCTCTTACATAAGAACCCGTTAGTGGGCCAGTGTTCATTTTTTCCATAATGCCTTTTAGAATCGATGGGTGAAAACGGGCGTCTATAGCACCACCAACTACACAATTATAATAGACTAATTTTCCGCCCCAAGGCAAATCGATTTCTTCTTTCCCTCTAATACTGTAGCCCGTTGGCTCATTCATGCCTTCATACCAAGGTTCTATTTTCATAGAAACTTCCCCAAATTGTCCGTTACCACCGGATTGTTTTTTGTGGCGGTACACCGTTTCGGCGCTTTTTTGAATGGTTTCTCTATAAGGAATTCGAGGTGTTTTGAACTCTACTGAAAGTTTGTGTTGTTTTTCTAATTTCCATTTGATAATGGTTAAATGCAATTCGCCATGACAGTGAATCAGTGTTTGTCGTAACTCAGGCGACACTTCTACCACTATGGTTGGGTCTTCTTCGACCAACTGGTGTAAGGCTACGGATAGTTTTTCTTCTTCCCCTTTTTTAGTGCCTTCAATAGCGATGGAAAGGGTAGGGGTTGGAAACTGTATAGGTACAATTTCAATGTGTTTTCCTTTTTCGTGCAAAGTGTTGTTGATGTGGGTGTCTTTAAGTTTTAAAGTAGCTCCAATATCGCCCGCAACCAATTCGTTCACAGGAGTTCGTTTGTTGCCTTCTACTTCATACAATTGATTGAAACGTTCGGTTTGACCCGTATTTTCGTTGGTTAGTTCGTCTCCAATTTTTACTTTGCCTGACAATACTTTAAAGAAACTCAAATCACCAATATGCGGTTCGGACAAGGTTTTGTATATAAAAACGGCAGTTGAACCGTTTTCAGAACATTCAATTTCCTTTCCTTCAATTGTTTTTTGTTTTGGCATTTCATAAGCCGATGGACATACGTTGTCGATGAAACCCATAATACGACCGCTACCCATGTTTTTTCGAGCAGAAATACAAAATACAGGGAAAATTTCATGTTTTATCAACGAATGGTGCAAGCCTAATTTCATTTCGTCTTCGTCTAACTCGCCTTTGTCAAAATAGCGTTCCATTAAGGTTTCATCATTACCCGCAATGGTTTCTATTAATTCTTGATGCAACAGATTGGCTTTTTCTTTTTCGCTTTCTGGAATAGCCACTTTTGTAGGTTTTCCGCCTTCTTCTGGATATTGGTACATGACCATATTCAAAACATCGATAATGGCATTGAAACCAGCCCCTTGGTTGTAAGGATATTGTACCACAACCACACTGTTGCCAAAATGTTCTTTGGCTTCAAGTATAGTTTTGTCAAATTCTGATTTATCACTGTCCAAATGATTCACGGCTAAAAGCATCGGTAGCTTGTATTCATTGGTATAATCCCAAATAATATCGGTACCAACTTCAACTCCCATAGTCGAATTCAGTAGCATCAAGCCACAATCGGCTACACGCATAGCGCCAATAATTTCACCTGCAAAATCATCATAACCAGGTGTGTCCAACAAGTTGATTTTATAACCTTTCCATTTGGTGTTTACTAATTTAGAAAAAAAAGATTTTCCTTTTTCGTGTTCAATCTCCGTATAATCGGCTACAGTATTTTTTTCGAGTACCGTACCTCTTCTGTTGATTAAACCTGCTTCAAATAACATCGATTCGATAAGAGTAGTCTTACCGCTACCCGTGTGTCCAACTAAAACAACATTTTTAATGTGTTTGATATCAAAATTTGCCATAATAATTTATATTTAGAATTTATAGTATCAAAGTTCTTGAATTTATAGGGTATTATTTATGATAAAAATCATGTAGCACATTCCAAATAATTGATTTTTGATTTGAAGATATTTTTTGAAACCACATAG
>CAIRNC010000472.1 GCA_903879875.1 uncultured Bacteroidota bacterium | reverse complement strand
GTTGTGCTTGAAGTTGGTGCCAACGATCCTGTTGGTACAACATAAATATCATAATTATATGTTGGTGCTGTTCCTGGTGAGGTCCAACTTATAGAAGCCGTTTCTGTTGTTATTGATCCTGCTGCTATAGCTATTGGTGGAATTGTACATACAGGTGTATCACAGTTTACGAGATTACTATATAAAGTAGTATTTACGGCTCCTGTTCCTGCTGGTTTAGTGTAGATGGTTTGTCCAAATGAATTTATTACAGACACAATACATCTCGCTGGTTGTGTGCCAGCTACTGTCCAAACTAATTCAAAAGGTTGGTTCTTACAAAGCATTACAGGCACATCTATTGGACCAACTCCCGTTGTAAGTGTAGATCCAATAGTGGCTACAATAATATCGGCTTGTCTCACTTCCATTCTTGCACCACTCCATCCAGTTGTTCCAGTTGAGGCAGCAAGTCTAAAGATATGTGCACATTTATTTGCTGGCAAATCTTCACAAATCAAAGTGTTGAATGGGTAAGGTCCATTCCATGAACTAAAAAGTCCCCCACCACAGTCAGAACGCACCCAATAAACATATTTAGTAGCTGGATTAAGGGGAGTTGCTGTAACATTCGTATTATTTGTAACAGCTGTCCCTGACCCTGTAGGTATTGACGATGTTGCTAAGGTTTGCACTACATATTCCCAATTGGTAGCCGATGTTGGATTGGTCCAACTTAAATCTGCAGATGTGGTTGTGATGTTTGTTACAGGCAATCCAACTGGTGGATTACACGGTTCTCTTTGTATAACTAAGGTATAGCCAATTGTTGGTGTCGTAGCACTAGAAGAAACCAAAATATAATAGGTTGTACCAGCGGTTACTACAAATGGATTTATTATACGAATGTTTGAATTGGTATTTGCTACTCCTGCCAAACAGTTGCCTAAAGTAGGACATCCTGAAAAAACAAAAACGGATGAGTTTGGTCCTGTAGGTGTCATTTTTATACTAATCGGCCCACTAAAAGTTGGAGTGTAAGAGTAAAAAACATCATTCCCTGCCACATAGTTCGTTGTGGTTGGTGTGGCACCACATAAAGCACCTGCTTGTTGGGTATTGTAATAGTTTCCTATATTTCCTGTATTTTCTGAATGTGTATAAGGCACACCTGTTCCGGGTATTTCAATAGATCCTCCACATACCGCTCCTAAAGGTGGAGTCTGGAAGTTGAAACCACATACCCATGCGCTTTGATTGGTTGCTGAACAATTGGAACGTATACAAAATTGATAGGCTGTGTTAGGTGTTAATCCTGTTATATTTACAGGATTTGTAACTCCTACATGAGTCGGTATTCCTGTTGATGTTCCTGTATGAACTTCTAAATCCCAAGAGATAGCATTGGAACTTGCAGGCATTGTCCAACTTAATGTTGCTGATGTTCCTGTTACATTAGTAGCAGTTCCTAAAGTTGGAGCTATACATTTAGAATAAACCCCAATATGATCTAAAAACCAACGATCTCCTGCTATAGCTGTTGTTGGTTGTGTTACCACTTTCACAAAAGCCAAATAAACTGACATACCCGTATATGAAGCTGGAATATCGAAAACCTGCTCTTGACACATATTAAAGTCGGTATTCATTTCCGTTTCTGTCCATTCTTTCAAAAGCACATAAGCACTCAACAAGGAAGGATCGGCATTTGTAGAAACCATTAAGCGGTACTTCGTCCCTTGCTCTCCCGTAAATCCTTGTCGAGACAAAAATTTAACTTGACCATTCGCAGGGATTACCTGTTGTGGTGAAACCAAATAATCCTCAGATGTGTTGCCCATTCCAATGTTTTCTCTATCTATGAATGCGGCATTCAACCCTTGGCATACTGCTGGAGGAGTGGTACTTAAACTGCTGATTTTCCAAAATTGAGCGGGTCCAAATGAGTTTTGGTATTGATTCCATCCAGATGGCAAGGCTGTAGCTGAAAGTTCGAAGTCTTCTTGTCCAAAACATGAAATAGAAACAAATAAAATCGATAATGCTAAAATAATTTTTTTCATAAAATGAAAAGTTTTATGGTTGGTGTAGGTATATTTAAAGTTCAAATTTAGTGAAAATTATGAAAAAAACAATTAATGTTAAACAATTAATAATTTTATCTGCTTACAATAGCTTATAATTTTATTATTGTCTAACATTAAAAGTCTTTTGATTTAATATTATTTATTGATATACACCCAACCGGTTATGGTTACTCCGTCTGCTTTTTCAATCATATAGAAATAAGTCCCGTCTGGTAGCTCTAAACCACCATTGGCTTGTCCATGCCATTGTGTGGTATAGTTATCCAAACTATAAACACTCGTGCCATAGCGATTGAAAATTTCTATTTTCTTAACATTCAATGCCGTTAAATCAAAAAAGTCATTATTACCATCACCATTTGGTGATATCCCTTTCTGAATCTCACAAGTAACACTTGTCACATCGAATGATTCTGAGGCTGTACATCCATC
>CAIRNC010000471.1 GCA_903879875.1 uncultured Bacteroidota bacterium | reverse complement strand
GGGCGGCGTTTCTCAAGAGCAAGAAATTGAAGAAATGCGTCAAAAAGCCAAAACCAAAACTTGGGACGAAAAAACACAACAAAATTTCGAAAAAGAGTTGTCTAAAATGCAACGTATGAATCCGCAAGCACCTGATTTTGGTATTCAAAGAAATTATTTAGAACTATTTTTAGATTTGCCATGGAATCATTATTCTAAAGATAATTTTGATTTAAAAAGAGCACAAAAAATTCTCGATAGAGACCATTTTGGTTTAGAAGATGTAAAAAAACGAATGATTGAACATCTCGCTGTTTTGAAATTGCGAAATGATATGAAATCGCCAATTTTATGCTTAACAGGCCCTCCGGGAGTAGGTAAAACGTCTATTGGAAAATCAATTGCCGAAGCATTAGGAAGAGAATATGTGCGAATTTCATTAGGAGGTTTGCGTGATGAAGCCGAAATTCGTGGACACCGAAAAACATATATTGGCGCTATGCCAGGTCGAATTATTCAAAGTTTGAAAAAAGCGGGAACATCTAATCCTGTATTTGTTTTAGATGAAATCGATAAATTGTCAAACAGTCATCAAGGCGATCCTTCATCTGCTTTATTGGAAGTGTTAGATCCCGAACAAAACAATTCGTTCTATGATAATTTCCTTGAACTGGGTTATGATTTGTCTAAAGTAATGTTTATTGCTACTTCCAACAATATGGCTACCATTCAACCGGCCTTGCAAGACCGAATGGAAATCATAAAAATGTCGGGGTACACCATTGAAGAAAAAGTAGAAATAGCCCGTCAACACTTGTTTCCAAAACAATTGGAAGCACACGGAATGACCTCCAAACATTTGAGTATTGGTAAAAAACAATTAGAAAAAATTGTGGAAGGCTATACGAGAGAATCAGGAGTTCGTGGTTTAGAAAATAAATTAGCACAAGTGATTAGAAATGCTGCCAAATCGGTAGCGATGGAGGAGGAGTACAATAAGAAAGTTACCGATGAAGACATTGAAAAAATTCTTGGTGTTCCAAGATTAAACCGTGATAAATCTGAAAATAATGAAGTGGCTGGAGTGGTAACAGGTTTGGCTTGGACTTCTGTAGGAGGGGATATTTTGTTTATAGAATCTTTGGTTTCTCCAGGAAAAGGAACCATGACCATTACTGGAAATTTAGGTAATGTAATGAAAGAATCGGCTACAATTGCTTTGGAATATATCAAAGCCAATGCGTCACTTTTAGGACTCAATTCTGATGTACTTTCAAAATACAATATTCATTTGCATGTTCCTGAAGGTGCTACGCCAAAAGATGGCCCAAGTGCAGGAATTGCGATGCTTACGTCATTGGTTTCGGTGCTAACACAAAAACGAATCAAGAAAAGTTTGGCCATGACAGGTGAAATTACTTTGAGAGGAAAAGTGTTACCAGTAGGTGGAATAAAAGAAAAAATATTGGCTGCCAAAAGAGCCAATATCAAAGAAATTATACTTTGCCAAGAAAACAAAAGCGATATAGACGAAATAAAGCCAGAATATTTAGAAGGTTTGACTTTTCATTATGTAAAAGAAATGAGTGAAGTTTTGGCAATTGCAATTACAAATCAAAAATGTAAAAATGCTAAGGATTTGAATTAAAATTTTTTTAACTCATTCTTAATTATAAATAAAAAAATCTCAAGTAATTTTACTTGAGATTTTTTTATACAAATCAATTATTAAACTAATGGTTTAATTTACAAATATGTTATTTTAGTTTTTTGAAAAGTAAATTTCTGTAAATTGTATTCTTAAAAAACAGTTATTTCTTTTTAGGAGTTTCAGCTGCTTTTTTAGGTGTAATTTTCTTTTTGTAGATAGGAATAAAATAAGAAACGCTGTAGTTAAAACCAATTCCAAAAGTGCCATCGTACGTTTTATTGAAACCTGGAATGTATAGATTATCAAAATTTTCAGGTTTTTTATTTGATACCAATTTGTTCAATCGAAGGCTAAAACCTACAAAGATATTATTGAAAACCTTTGTTTTTAATCCAAGGGCAACTTCAATCCATTGCGCTGACAAACCGTCGTATTTTTCGCCCGATACTTTGGGAGGCATTTCACCAAAATAGGGATGTGGGTTGTACACTTTATAGGAGTTTAATTCTTGGCTAAATGTACTGATTCCATAACGCATGCCAACATAAATCATGTTTTCTAGATTAAGCCAATTTTCGTGCGCATTATAATCAAATCCCACTCTAAAATAAGAACCTTTTGTAGTGAAATTCACTTGGGTGTCTTCGGTGGTTATGTTTTCGTTTCCAATTTCACCCGCTAAATAATATTTCCGAGTCAATCTATAATCGCCAACAAGCTCTAAACCTTTATAATTGTTGTCGTAAAAAGAACGAGAGAATTTGAATAAATCGGCACCAACGCGCAACCCATAACGTTCTGTTCGCGCTGGCGTTTTAATAGAATCGGTTTTTTTTTCTTGTGAGTGCGATAGAACAACAAAACACAACAGCAATAAGCTACTAAAAATATATTTTGACATGTGTTTCATTTTCATTGCTTACATTAGGTTGTATCACGTCTATTTTTTGAATCCAATTTCCAGAAGTTTGGTTTACATTATTATTTAGTATATACGATTTCAATGCTGTTCCTTTTAAATCAAAAACTGTTTTGTAACCACAAGCGCGTGAAATATAAATATCGTTATGACTGTAATTGAATTGTAAAATATCCGTTGCAATAGTTGTAGTACTCGTAGCATTCAAAATAAAAGTAAATTTAGAAAAATCAGCAATCGATGAGGAAGCAATGTTTTGCAGTGGAATGGAAATTTTAGAAGCACTCGTTAAATATTTTGTATCATCGTTAGCAGTATTAAAAACAATACCAAGAGGATTACCACCTTCACCAACCACTTTTAAATTGCTAACAGTTCGTGTAGATGCTTGATTAGCATAATCATAAAATTCAATTACAAGTCGTGGCGTTGTCGATGTACCGGGATCACAAATATCGTCTTTTTCACAATTGGATAAAGAAAGAAATAAAGGGATTAACAATAGTATTGAGCGTATTTTTTTCATTTATAATTCCATATAAAATTAGTTATCTTTTTTCCAAAAGCACTACATTTTCAACATGATGCGTCTGTGGAAACATATCTACGGGGCGCACTCGGGTTACTTTGTATTTTTCGTCCATTAAAGCCAAATCTCTAGCTTGAGTAGCCGAGTTACAACTCACATAAACAATTCTATCTGGAGCAATTTTCATAATTTGTTCAATTACATCTTTGTGCATTCCGTCTCGTGGGGGATCTGTAATAATCACATCTGGTTTGCCGTGTTGTGCAATAAACTGTTCATTGAAAACCACTTTCATATCACCTACAAAAAACTCACAATTGGTAATTTCATTGCGTTTTGCATTCTCTTTTGCATCAGAAATGGCTTCAGGCACTGCTTCAACACCAATAACTTTCTTGGCATTTTTAGAAACAAATTGTGCAATAGTACCAGTACCTGTATATAAATCATATACGACTTCATCGCCCGTTAATCCAGCAAAATCTCTTGTAATTTTGTATAATTCAAATGCTTGACTCGAATTGGTTTGATAGAAAGATTTGGCATTAATGCTGAATTTCAATCCTTCCATTTCTTCTAAAATATAGTCACGACCTTTAAAAAGAATTACTTTTTGGTCATATATCGTATCGTTGGGTTTTCCATTGATTACATATTGAAGCGAAGTGATTTCAGGAAAACGTTCTGCAAGAAAATGCAATAATAATTCCCGATTTTGTTTTTGCTCTTCAAAAAATTGAATCAAAACCATAAGCTCTCCAGTCGAAGCGGTTCTAATCATTAATGTGCGCAAGAAACCTTCATGATTTCGAGGGTTAAAAAAGGTCAAATCATTGTCGATTGCAAAAGCTCTGATTTCATTTCGGATAGCATTTGAAGGGTCTTCTTGCAAATGACACTTAGTAATGTCTAAAATTTTATCCCACATTTTCGGAATATGAAAGCCCAATGCGTTTTTATTACCCAAATCATCGGTGCTGTCAATTTCTTTTTCGGTCAACCAACGGGCGTTTGAAAAACCAAACTCCATTTTATTTCTGTAAAAAAATTGCTTCTCAGAACCTAATATCGGTTCAAATTCTGGAAGTTCAATTTTACCGATGCGTTGCAAATGGTTTTTTACTTCATTTTGTTTGTAGTAAAGTTGTTGCTCGTATTTCATGTTTTGCCACTTGCAACCGCCACAAACGCCAAAATGTTCGCAAATTGGTTCAATGCGATGCTCCGAATATTCGTGAAAACGCACTGCTTTTCCTTCATAATAAGCCTTACGCTTTTTGAACGTTTGCACATCTACCACATCTCCCGGAACTACATTGGGAATAAATATTACCTTACCATCGGGTGCTTTTGCCACCGAAACGCCTTTTGCACCTGCATCAAGGACTTTTATATGATCGAAAACGATTTTGTCTGTAATTTTTCTTGCCATACCGCAAAAATAATAGATTGTACGGTTTTATAAATTTTAAATGGGAATTATTTTTAAAATGTTACTCATTTCAGCAAAAAAGTTACTTTCTAAACTAGAATTGCATTAAAATATTGAAACAAAATCGGAATGATTTCTTTAGGTTGTTTCAGATTTAAAAAATGAAACATTAGCAAAAGTAATAGGAAAAATAGAATTTAAAGTAGAGGATATCCAACAAACCATCAATATTTTCGCGAAGAACTCCATCTTCACAATCATAATTAATGGTGCATGAAATAAATAAAAATCATTAGTGTTCAAAACAATTATTCGCAATTTGAGCTGTAAGTTCTTTTAAGAAATCGGCATCAATAACTTGACTTGCAACGAAAAGTTCTTTTGCTTTGTTTAAATCGGCACAACCTTTTGTGTTTTCTGCTATTTGAACATTGCAAAATCCTCGATAATAATAGGCTTTATAATCATTTGGATCTTTAGAAATGCGAGAGCTACACTCTTTCATCACAGCATCATAGTCCTGAAGACCAATTTTCGCAATGAGTATATGGATTTTGGCTGCTGCGGATTCGGGTAAAAATTCAAGAATTTTATTGTAATCAACTAAAGCACCTTTGAAATCGTCATTGTTTTCTTTACATAAACCACTGTCTGTATAAAGTGTTTCATATCGAGCGAAATCCTCTAATGCGGGCTTAGGATTAAGTGCAAAACCTTTTTTATAATCTTCAATTGCACCTATATAGTCCCTAGCATCTTGTTTTGCTTTAGCGCTTTTAAAAAAATCTTCACTTGTTTGACTAAATACGTTTAGGGATAAAAATAAAGTTAGTACTGTAATTGCAATTGATTTCATCTGATTTGTGATTTTAGATTATTTTTTAAATTATGAATCAAATTTACTCATTTTTTAATTCATAAGTTGAAAAAAGCTTGATTTAATAAGTATTTAATTTTTTTAAATTAAATTTAAAATTACTTAGATCCCTTATTTAGCTTAGTTAATGATTTATTATTATGTACTTTTATTAAAAATATTCATTTTTTTTTACATATTCACACAAACTGGTAGGTACTGGTATGTAAAAATGTAAATTTATTTTACTTTTGAATTTTATTATTAACATAAAAGCAATGGAAATAAAACATTTATCGCATTCTGATACTTTTTTTGAAGGCAAATATTTTGGAACAATGCCAAATGGCTCAATTATATATGAATTTGATTTACAAAATAAAAATGGACTTCAAATGACTGTAATCAATTATGGAGCTTCAATTCAGTCGTTAAAAATTCCTGTTTTAAAAGACAGAAAAGTTGATGTAGTTTTAGGATTTGATAATTTAGAAGATTATGTTAATTCTTATCGTTTGCAAAGTGCTCCTTATTTTGGAGCTGTTATTGGGCAATATGCAGGTAGGATAAATAATGCAGAATTTGTATTAAATGGTAACAAAATTAACCTTTCAATGAACCATAATAGCAATCATTTACACGGAGGTTTTGAAGGTTTTAGTAATGCTTTTTGGGATGTAATTGACATACAATCGAATTCAATTACATTACAATATACGAGCAAAAATAACGAAGAAAATTATCCTGGCGAAGTTAAATCCAATATTACTTATACCTTAACGGACAATAATGAATTGGAAGTTTCGTTTTTAGCAACTACTTCTGAAGACACTATAATCAATTTAACGCAACACAGTTATTTTAATTTAGATGGGCATAGTGAAGTTATTAAAAATCAGGAACTTTATGTAAATTCAAATAAAATATTGGAAACTACAACTGACAATATTCCAACAGGAAAATTCATGGCATTACAAGGGAATGATTATGATTTTTCTATTCCCAAAGCATGTCCGTCAATTATCGATACTACCTTCATTTTAAATCAAGAAAAGGAATTGGCAGCAGCACTTTACAGTAAAAAAAACAAAATCAAAATGTCAGTTTTTACCAATCAACCCGCAGTGCATATTTATGTTGGTGGTAATTGTTTTAACCAAATTAAAGGAAAGGAAAATGCTAATTATTCTTCCGTAAGTGGAATTTGTTTTGAAACTCAAAATTTTCCTGACGCACCGAATCACAATCATTTTCCAAATGCTATTTTAAAAAAAGACGAAACATACCTTCATAAAACTACTTTTAAATTTGAAACCCTATAATATGAATAAGACACCTCTATTTTTCCTAATCATCTTAATATTCAATTTATTGTCTTGTTCTTCTAATGATAATCCTGAACCTTCACCAGCGCCAATTCCAGTTGTGGATAATTTTATTCGTGCTGCTGACGTTTCCTCTTTGCCCTTAATCGAAAGTGAAGGTACTATTTACAAACATAATGGTACTTCAGAAAATGCCTTAATCACATTGAAAAATGCAGGTTGTAATACCATAAGAATCCGTGTTTGGAAAAACCCATCCGATGGACATTCAGGTTTAACTGAAGTAAAGGCTTTAGCACTTCGAGTAAAAAATGCAGGAATGAAAGTTTGGTTAACCGTTCATTATTCGGATACTTGGGCTGATCCAGCTAATCAAACCAAACCGGCTGAATGGGCAAGTTTGAATTTTACGGATTTAAAAACTGCAGTTACTATTTACACCACAACAATAATCAATGAAATCCATCCTGATATTATTCAAATAGGAAATGAAACCAATGATGGCATGCTTTGGCCAGAAGGAAAATTAACTACAAACGAATCGCAATACCTTCAATTGGTTCAAAGTGCATCATCAACTATTAGAGCAATTTCACCGACTACTAAAATCATGTTGCATTATGCAGGTATTGGAAGTGGTGCTACTTGGTATTTCAATAAAATGAGTTCTATTGATTATGATTTTATCGGATTATCCTATTATCCTATTTGGCATGGAAAAGTTTTATCTGATGTGACTTCTACCATAAATTCATTGAGTCAATCTTATAATAAAAAAATTATTATTGCCGAAACGGCCTATCCTTTTACATTGGGTTGGAACGATTGGACAAATAATGTTTTAGGAGCTGAAAACCAATTGATTCCTGCTTATCCCGCAACAAAATTGGGCCAAAAGAATTATTTGATAGCATTAAAATCTTTATTAAAACAAACCACAAACGGAACCGGTTTTTGCTATTGGGGAGGAGAATGGATAGCTTTTAGAGGCACACAATCTACCAACTGTTCTTCATGGGAAAATCAAGCTTTATGGGATTTCAGTAACAATTCACTTCCTGTAATGGAAGCTTTTAGTCAAAATTAATTATGAAAAAAACACACTTTTTGAAATTGACATTGTTATTGACATTGATATTAAATTTTACTTCGTGTAAAAGTACAAAATCTGCTTTTGCAAAAGGTGCCGATGTGGGTTGGTTGCCTCAAATGGAAGCTACTGGATATAAATTTTACGACCAAAACGGTACAGAAAAAGAATGTCTCCAATTATTGAAAGACAGAGGCATGAACTCTATTAGACTTCGTGTTTGGGTCAACCCAAATGATGATAAAGCAAGCGGACATTGCAGTAAAGTAGAAACCGTTGCGATGGCTTTACGAGCTAAAAAAATGGGAATGTGCGTAATGATTGACTTTCATTATTCCGATTCTTGGGCAGATCCAGCTAAACAAATTAAACCAGCAGCGTGGAAAAATCATTCCTTTCCAGAATTGTTAAACGATGTTTACAATCACACTTTTGAAGTAATTTCTGCTTTAAAAAATGCTGGTGTAACTCCAGAATGGGTTCAAATTG
Source organism: uncultured Bacteroidota bacterium (assembly GCA_903879875.1). Lineage (GTDB taxonomy): Bacteria > Bacteroidota > Bacteroidia > Flavobacteriales > Flavobacteriaceae > Flavobacterium. The sequence goes on along the minus strand of CAIRNC010000471.1, from coordinate 2,985 downwards.
GAAATGAAATTCCGGGTGGAATGTTATGGCCAGATGGAAGTACAGACAATTGGCTTCAACTTGGACAACTTTTAAACAAAGGGTATGATGCCGTAAAAGCTATAGACAACAACATCAAAGTGATTGTTCATGTGGACGAAGGAAATAACAATGCAAAATTCAGAACGTTCTTCGATAATGCCAAAGCTCAAAACGTAAAATATGATATAATTGGATTATCGTATTATCCTTATTGGATTAAAAAAGATTATGCTGAAACGATTGCCGATTTGGAATTCAATTTGAATGATATGGTGCAACGCTACAATAAAGACGTAATGATTGTAGAAGTTGGCGGTGAAGATGACAAAGTTCAAAATACTTACGAATTATTAAAAGCAACAATAAATGCAGTTAAAAAAGTTCCAAACAAGCGAGGTTTAGGCGTAATGTATTGGGAACCACAAGGCGCCAAATCATGGAGTGGTTACAGTTTGAGTGCGTGGCAAGCCGATGGAAAACCTTCACCAGCATTAGATGCTTTTAAAGAAAACTAAATATATGCAAAACATTTCATTACCAATTTATAGAAAATTACTCATTCTGATTTCGTGTTTAGGACTCAATTTTACGGTTGCAACAGCACAAGAAAAAATCAGTTTAGACGAAAATTGGAGATTTCATTTTGGAAATTCTTCAAATTCAGATAAAGATTTTGATTACGGAAACACTTTGTTATTTCATAAATCAAATGTATTTGAAACCACTATTGTTAATCCGAAATTCATTGATACCACTTGGAGCAAAGTTAACGTTCCACACGATTGGTTGGTTGAACTTCCATTTGCACAATCAACAACACATGTCATGGACAGTCATGGTTACAAACCAGTTGGAGCGACTTATCCAGAAACTAGTATTGGTTGGTATCGCAAGCATTTTTCGGTTGATAAAAAAGATAGTGCAAAACGTTTTGAACTACAATTTGATGGAATTTACAGAAATGCAGAAATTTGGCTCAACGGATTTTACGTAGGTACCAATTTCAGCGGTTATCTCGGAAATGCTTATGATGTTTCGGATTACATCAATTTTGAAGGCGATAATACAATTGTAGTTCGAGTGGATGCTACTCAAAGTGAAGGTTGGTTTTATGAAGGCGCTGGAATCTACAGACACGTTTGGTTGAACATCACTAACAAGCTCTTCATTCCCGAAGACGGTTTGTATGTTCATTCAGATGTAAAAGGGAAAAATGCTGTTGTAAACATTGAAACAACTGTTCAAAACAATAATTTAAATACTTCTAATGGTTCGGTTTACTCGTATATTACGGATAGAAATGGAAAAATTTTAGCCAAAACATCAGAACAAAAAATAACAGTAGGCAGCAACAAAGACTTCACAGTTAAACAAAAATTAAACCTCAATAACGTTAATCTTTGGTCGTTAGAAAACCCGTATTTGTATAAAGTAATTTCTGTTGTAAAATCAGGAAACCAAATTGTGCATCAAACCAAAACGCGATTCGGAATTAAAACAGTGAAATTTGATGCAAATGAAGGCTTTTTTTTGAACGGAAAACACATCAAAATTCAAGGAACCAACAACCATCAAGACCATGCTGGAGTTGGAAGCGCATTACCAGATTACCTCCTATATTATCGTATCAAATTATTGAAAGAACTGGGTTCCAATGCCTACAGAAGCAGTCATCATGCACCAACGCCAGAGCTTTTAGAAGACTGTGATAGTTTGGGAATGTTGGTTTTAGATGAACAACGTTTATTAAATAGTAGTTCCGAATATACTAATCAATTCAAACGATTAATCAAACGCGATAGAAATCATCCATCCGTATTTTTATGGTCGATTGGAAATGAAGAACAAAATATTCAAGGGAACGAATATGGAAAACGAATTGCGCAATCACTTTTAGCCATTCAAAAAGATTTAGATCCAAGCAGAACAAGTACTTATGCTGCCGATATGGGAAATGATTTTAAAGGTGTAAATGAAGTAATTCCGATTCGTGGATTCAATTATCGTGAATATGCTGTAGCCGATTATCATCGTGATCATCCGAATCAACCATTGCTTGGAACTGAAATGGGAAGTACCGTAACTACTCGCGGAATTTACGAAAAAGATAGTATTAGAGCTTATGTTCCCGATCAAGATATTACTGCGCCTTGGTGGGCAAGCAAAGCCGAAACTTGGTGGAAATTAGCCGCAGAAAACAAGTATTGGTTGGGTGGATTTGTCTGGACTGGTTTTGATTATCGCGGTGAACCAACACCTTATAAATGGCCAAATATTAATTCGCATTTTGGAATTTTAGATGTTTGTGGTTTTCCAAAAAACATTTATTACTATTATAAAAGTTGGTGGACTGATGAAGCTATTTTACACATTTCACCACATTGGAATTGGCCTGAGAAAATAGGAAAACCAATTGATGTTTGGGTAAATTCAAATGCTGATGAAGTAGAACTTTTCTTAAACGGAAAAAGTTTAGGTAAAAAAATCATGCCCCGAAACAGTCATTTGCAATGGGATGTCAATTACGAACCCGGAACTTTGGAAGCAGTTGGTTATAAAAAAGGTAAAAAACTAACTTCAAAAGTGGAAACGACTGGAAATGCTTATAACGTAATGCTTTCACCAGATAAAACCATTTTAACAGCTGATGGGAAAGACGCAACAGTAATCAATATTTCGATTACAGATGAAAAAGGCCGTGAAGTTCCAATTGCTGATAATATGTTGAAATTCTATATTTCAGGAGATGCTAAAATTATTGGGTTAGGGAACGGCGATCCAAGTTCACACGAACCTGATCAATGTAAAGATGATGCTTGGCAACGAAGTGCATTCAACGGCAAATGTCAAGTAATTGTTCAAGCTGACATGATAACAAAAAAACATCGATTACAAGGTCACTGGAATAGATAACAATCCTAGTTAAAAGATTCAATAATGTACATCGCAGGGTCACAGAAGATC